>JBBQIG010000050.1:0-14454 GCA_038324715.1 Anaerolineae bacterium
TACTGCTCTGGATGGCAAGACGCGTCTTGCCAATGCCACCTACCCCCACCAATGTCAGCAATCGACAGTCGGGGTTAGCTAATAGATCTCGAATCTCAGTGATTTCTTCATCTCTCCCAATAAAGAGAGTGAGTTGTGGCGGAAGACTTTGCATAAAGCAGTACCCCTAAATTTTAAGCCCCTACAACTTTACAAATATAGTAGCTCCCCAAGGCATTGTCAATCACCTATCGCATGTATTTCTTGCAGATTCACGACTTAAACCACGTTTCTACTCATTCCACCTTGCACTCTACTCTTACCAAAGTTTTCCGCGAACGACTTTCTTATGAATTTCACGATTTTCTACCTCACTACTCAACACTTTTGCGACACTTTTTGCGAGTTGACACGTTTTAATTGACAGTGCTACAATGTCGTTGCCAAAGGTGTGTGACAATCTCATCCACGGGATTCGGTTCACAAGAAACGCGTCAAGCCCTCTCCCATTCGTACTTTACAGGACTTGATTTGGCACCTAGTATTTCTCTTTTTGTTTGACTGCCGACGTAATCGATACACTCGTCTAGATTTATAGTGGTGAAGGTTGCAATGAAGTAGCGATGCCTCGCGTTCTGCCAGGGCATTGTTTTTCGCTACGCAAATCCTCCCCGTGTGATTAGTGCACCTTTTTCGGCGCGCAGCCAAATGATAAGGTTGTTTGCTCCCAGTAATTAACCTAAGTAGCTCCCAGGAGGATGTATGAACGAACAGCCCATTGCGCGTCGCTTGACACGGCGCGCGTTCCTGACTGGCATTGGCACCACAGCATTTGGTGTTACCTTGCTCGCCGCTTGTGCCCCATCTGCAGATCCTGCTGCCGCGCCAGCCGCCAGCGGAGGCGAAGCTGCCCCTGCAGGAAGCGCCGAACGGACACAAGTTCGCGCCCACATGGTCCAGAAGCAAGATGTCTCTGATTGGATTCAAATGGGTCTTGACCAAGACATTGATGGCTTTGTCACAGAAAACCCAGACATCGAACTTGTCCTGGAAACCATTCCTGGTTGGACACCTGAATACATACCCAAGATTCTCTCCTTTGCCGCAGCAGGCTCCTTGGGTGACCTCGTATGGTATCCCCCCCGACATCGCTCCCACATTGCCTGGGGAACCAGCTATGACCTTGTCACCGACCTGCGTCCTCTCGCCGAAGGTGCAGGCTACGAGATGGAAGAAAACTTCCTCGAAGGTGCAATTACGGCCAATTCCTTCGGTGGTGCAACCTACTGGATGTCCTTCATCTCCGAACCGATCGTCCCGGTCATTGCCTATAACAAGACCAAGGTCGAAGAAATGGGCTTGCCAGCGTTGACCGATGACATGACCTTCCAAGAATTGGCCGATTGGGCAGTCGAAGCCACAACCGATGATGTCTTTGGCTACTTCCCCGCCGACCGTGGCACTGGTCCTTTCGGTAGTGGCCCATACTTGCGCCAATGGGGTGTTGAGCCAACCAACGAAGATGGCACCAAGGCCACCTTCCTGGACAACCGCGATGCCTTTGTCCAAGCGCTGCAATATGACTATGACCTTCGCAATACGCTCAAGGTCTCGCCATCACCCGCGGCGGGCGCAATTAATGCTCCCGAACTCTTCGGTGGTCAGAAAGTCTTGGCAGGGGACATCTGGCCCTTCCGCATTGCAATCTATCCGAACACTTTCACTGATTTTGAGATTGACTTTGTACTCACGCCAGTCGTCAATGCTGGTGACGCCCGCCGCAGCATGCTCAATGAGCATGTCTTTGGCCTCACCACCTCTGCCACCGCACCAGATGCCGCCTTCAAGGCGCTCACATGGTTCTGTGGCAAGGAAATGAACCTGCAAGGCTTGGTGCAAGGTCAGAAAGGCCCCATCGCCCGTGCCGATGTATGGGCTGATGAGCGCCTCTATGAAACACTTCCTACCTTCGAGAAGCTGCGTCCAATTATGGAAAGCATCGAACCTGACTATGTGGTAGGCAACTTCCGCGGCGTTGAATTCGATGACGCCTATATTGCGGTTGTAGACGCGCTGATCCTCGGCGAAAAGCAAGCCGAACAGGCTGCTGACGAAATTCAAGATGCGACCCAAGCAGTTCTAGATAAAGAACCGGCGTAATGGCTCTGTGGGGTGCAGTCTAATTGTCCTTGTGATGGTTAAACTGCACCCCACGGTTTCCTAGTGGATAATGCTAATGGCAATTACAACTTCTCCATCCCTTCCTGCGGCACGCTCATCGCGCGTCTCTCGCATGCGCCGGAGCGAAATCATAGAGGGTATCCTCTATCTTTCCCCTTGGATTATCGGGTTCACTGTCTTTGTGGCTGGCCCGCTTCTCGCCTCAATTTTTATGAGCTTTACCAAATATAACGTGTTGCGCCCGCCAGTATTTGTTGGCTTAGATAACTTCGTCTATGCCTTTACAAAGGACGATCTGTTCCTGCCGTCGATTTGGCGCACCTTTTATTATGCTTTGCTGCTCGTGCCATTGGGGATGATTGGCTCACTTTTTGTCGCCATCCTCCTCAATCAAAAGCTCATCGCCACCACAATTTGGCGCACGCTCTACTTCCTGCCGACCTTAACACCCCTCGTTGCGGCGGCTCTGCTCTGGCGCTGGATGTTAAACCCTGATGTTGGCTTGGTGAATTACCTCTTGGCGAAAGTCGGTATCGAAGGCCCCGGCTGGCTTAATAGCACGACCTGGGCTATCCCGTCACTGGTTATCATGGGCTTGTGGGCAAGCGTGGGTGGCTCTCGCATGATCATCTTTTTGGCAGGGCTACAAGATGTGCCCGCCGAATTATTAGAATCTGCCGAAATTGATGGTGCCGGAACATGGGCCAAATTCTGGAATGTCACTCTGCCCCTCATCAGCCCCACCATATTCTTTAATCTAGTACTTGGGGTTATCTTTGCACTGCGTACCTTTGAAGTCGCCTTCATCGCCACCAATGGCGGCCCTGCGCGCGCCACGTGGTTTATCTCGCTGCACATCTATCAAAATGCCTTTGTTAGCTTTGACATGGGCTATGCGTCGGCTCTCTCATGGGTCTTCTTTATCATTATCTCTGGCCTGACCTTCCTCCAATTCAAACTATCCGGTCAGTGGGTCTTTTATCAAGGGGAGCGTAAAGAATGATCAGCAAAGTCGAACGTACAGTCGAACCTGTCCCGGTAATGGATACAGGATCGGCCAGTGCCCAGCGGCTCACTTGGCGGACGATGTTTTATGTACTGGTGATCCTTGGGGCGTTGGTGTCGATGGTGCCCTTCTTTTGGACGGTAATTAGCTCTGGCAAGGCCATCAACGAGCTATATCGTTATCCACCCACGTTCTGGCCCGAAAATCCCCAATTCATCGAAAATTACCAGGAGATTTGGGACAAGTTTCCTTTTGACCGCTGGTTCATCAATTCATTCTACGTCACCTTTATGGCGCTTTTGGGGACGATCATTTCTTCCACGTTGGTTGCCTATGGTTTTGCGCGCTTCCGCGTCCCAGGACGCGAAATCTTTTTCGGCATCACGTTAGCAACCATCATGCTGCCGGTTGAAGTCACACTCATCCCCACCTACTTGCTCTTTAAGGAATTTGGCTGGATCAACACCTTCCACCCGCTGATCATTCCCGCTTGGTTTGGGGGCGGTGCGTTCAACATCTTCCTCATGCGCCAGTTCATCATGGGCATTCCCTATGATCTGGATGAAGCCGCCAAACTTGATGGTGCCAGTAGTTGGCGCATCCTTTGGCAGATCATTGTTCCCCTCTGCAAGCCTGCTATTGCCACCGTGGCGACCTTGGGCTTTATCGCTCAGTGGAACAGCTTCCTCTATCCGTTAATCTTCTTGAACAGCGAAGAGAAGTATGTCGTGGCTGTGGGCCTGCGCTATCTGCAAACCGCGGTTACGCAGGGATCTGCCGTTGTCTCGCGCCCACAAGACCACTTGCTGATGGGTGCGTCGCTGATGGTCGCGGCCCCTTGTCTGATCCTCTTCTTCCTGGGACAACGCTACTTTATCCAAGGCATTGTCACCACAGGTATCAAGGGTTAAAATAGCAGTTGGGGAGGCATGTGCCTCCCCAACGCTTACAAGCCTTTTGACCTCATTCATAAACCCCAGATTCATAAACCACATGCCACCCTGCTCTTCAGAAAAGCTGGCTGCAACCCTACTCTGGTAGGGGCAAACCTTGCTGCATGGCAAGCGCATGCTCTTCTAAACGCGCATCGTCATGGAATCGCATCTGAGCCAGAAAGGGAAAATCCTCTGGCGTTACCGCCAGCTTTGCCAGCGGAACCACCGCCTCTGGGCTGGCTAGTTGCGCGACATGAATACGACTTGCGCCCACCTGGATAGGAGGTTGGGGTATAAACGTTTCACTGGGCAACAGATAGAGCATCCCATCGCGATAGGGCTGCTGGTCAATAGCATGTTGGCTGATCGAGAAGAAGTAGTGGGGCAAGCCAAGAGTGCCATCAGGTTGCTCAATACGGATACAACCATTCATAATCGTGGGCGACTTAGCACGATCCACAATTGCAAAATAAAGAGGCCAAATCCCATCTGACGCGGCATAGACTGCTTTTTGTGCACCAAATTCCTCAAGGTCCACAGATTGGTGCGGCTCAAAGCGGGCAATGCTTGGTTGACTAGAGCCGTGAAGTGCCAGATTATGCGCTTCTATGATGTAGCACAGAAATTGCCATTTCGGAATTGGCAACGTGTAAGTAAATGGCTGTTCAACGCCTTGGAAAAGTGATTGGGACAGCAGTTCATCACATGCGCGACGTGTATTCGCGTCCAACAGCATAGGGGGTTGTGGTAACCAGTATTCTGGGAGCAACACTTCGAGGCTAACCATACTTTCCTCTTTCTGCAATCAATTCACCAACGGCGTACCCTCTTTCAAAGAGTTGCGGTGTCAGTTTAAAGCATCTCCAACCGCTGTGAACCTGTTGGCGGCGGAAAGAGGCGATCTAGCGCCGCAAGTTGCTCCGGGGTCAACGGATGTTCAGTCGCGCCAAAATTTTCCCTCATGCGTTCACGGTTGCCAGTCTTAGGAATTACCATCACCCCATCCTTAGCCAACAGCCAGGCAAGCGCCACCTGTGCAGGAGTCATATTGTTGCGTTTTGCAAAATCGACAAGTTTCGCATTCCGCAATAGTTCAGCTTGCTCAATCGGGGAATAGGCCATAATAGGAATGCCTTGTGCTTGATGCCACGGCAACAAGTCCCATTCGATGCCACGGCGGGTCAGGTTATAAAGGATTTGGTTGGTTGCCACAGAAGTTCCCTCTGGCTGCGCCACCACTTCTTTCATGTCGTCAAGATCAAAATTGCTGACACCCCAATAGCGAATTTTGCCCGCATCGATTAAATCAGCAAAGCCACTGAGTGTTTCCTGAAGGGGTACGCCCCCGCGCCAATGCAGCAGATAGAGATCTAATTGCTCGACCTTCAAATGCCGCAGGCTCTTCTCACAGGCGGTGACTATGCCGCGCCGGGTTGCATGGCTTGGAACAACTTTGCTGACCAGAAAAATCTCATCCCGTCTTCCCGCAATGGCTTCACCAACAATCTCCTCGGATCTACCATCCCCATACATCTCAGCAGTATCAATCAGGGTAAGCCCCAGGTCAATCCCCAACCGCAGCGTGGCAATCTCCTCTGCACGCGTTGAGCGATTGTCCCCCATGCGCCAAGTTCCTTGCCCCAAAGCTGAGACGCGCTCGCCAGAGGGCAATGTGACGGTTTGCATACAAGTAGAAACACCTTCCCTGATTTAGTTTGAAGACAGGATGACAGCGGCAGCAGCCCGTCCGGTGTCGGAACGCGTAGCCCGTCGAACTCGGCCAGGGCAACAGCTTGGATCACATTAAAGCCCTTCTAGCTGCGATTGGCGAGAAAGCGGCGGGCCTCAGCCAACGTCAACCGGTGGAACAGTTCCCACGTGGTATCGGCCAGCCAAAAGAAGGGGGTGCCGGTCGCCGTCATCAAATAGCGACCGTCGGAATGCACCTGAATACGCGGCAAATCAGACATAACAGATTTATCTTTCTTGGTGTACTTGATGCGCTTCGTAAGCTATTTGGACGCCAGGAAGAGAGAGTCACTGTTGAAGCGATGCATCCCTATGCGCGACTGCGGCCCCGGCTGGATCAGGGGTGTACAGATGCGCCGCGTGGCAAGGTCAATTTGCACACACTCATAGCCGGTCAGATCGAAATCAAGGTCAATGTCGAAGGCATAGGGGCTGTAGATCGCCAGCCGTGTCTGGTCGGCGCTAGCCGCGGCCCGTATCTCCGGGTCATTGTTGAGGACAATCGATGCAGGCTCCAGCGCGAATAGGTTGTGCGTCTCAAAGATCCATTTGGCAAAGGAAACATCCCACGCCCCGTCCAACGTCAGCGCCACATCCCAATCATGGGGCTCGAATGAACGTTGCGCGTTGAGAAAGTTCATGCCATGGCGGTGCATGCTCCAGACCCCGTGCGCGCCATAGGTCACCCCCATCTTGGCGCCAGCCAGCAAGCTTTGCCAGCTTGCCTTGCGTACATCGAAAGCGTTGAAGCGCGTGCGCTCGCCCACGCGCCCATGCCCTTCATAGGGCGGTTCGCTGTTGACAACCGGACGCTTGACTGGGTAGGCAGCGAACTTCTCGGCAAAGGTGTACGGCTGATGCTGCCGAGTGGCCCCATGCCCGGACTGGTACATGTAGAAGTCGACCAGATCCATGAACGTACGCGGCAGGTCGCCTTCCGGGTGAAGATGCATGGTCAGCAGCGCATCGGAACAGACAGCCCGCACAGCTTCCAGCGCGGCCATGTAGTACGGTGCTTCCTCTTCTGCCTCAAAGCGTGTATCGCCGCTGATAAAGAAGATTGGGTTGTATGGCTTAAAGCGTTCGGCCACAAACGTGGCATAGGGCTTCACCTGTTCAAAGGGCATGGCCGACGCAACAGGGCTGCCCTTTGAACAGCGTGTCTCCGGTATATAGCTGCACCACAGCACGCCCAGAACCGGGACAAAGCCTTGCTCAACCGCCATCTGCACCATAATTTCGGCTTTTTCAAAGTATGCGTCATTGTACGCAGCAAAGTCCCAATTCCCTGCTGCATCCTTATGAAAGGGGTCGAGATTGTCCGGTGACATACTGGTATCGTGGGTAACCGGCAGGATACTGAGTTGCAGTGCATTGAACCCTTGCATCCGGCGATAGGCGAGATAGCGCGGCCAATCGGCCAGGGACAAGTTGGCAAACGCGGCCCAAGCCGTGTCGGCTAAGTAAAAGAAGGGGTTGCCTGCTTCTGTGATCAAGTAGGTTTGATCGGCATGCACAGAAAGACGCTGCGGGCGGGTGGCTACCTGAGCGGTCATAACCGTTTTAGAATTCCTCTCTCGTGATAAGGTCGCCTATTCCTTGAGCGCGCCAGCGGTTAGCCCCGCCACCATATAGCGCTGCAGGAAGACGTATAGGGTGACAATCGGTGTAATGGAGAGCAACACACCAGCCATGAGTTGCGTGTATTGCGACGAAAATTGCCCCTGAAATTGGAGCAGTCCGGCGGGGACGGTGCGCCATTCGGTCGCGCTGATCAAGACCAGTGCAATCAGCAGTTCATTCCACGTTGCCAGCGCGTCGATGATAAAAAGCGTTGCCAAGGCAGGCACAGACAATGGCATGAGGATGCGCCAGAAGATGCCCATTTCGCTCGAGCCGTCCAGCCGCGCAGCTTCCAACAACTCGGAAGGAACCGTGCGGAAGAAGCCGCGCATGACGAATATCTGGAAAGGCAGGCCAAAGACTACATAAGGTGGAATCAACGCTAGCAGCGTGCCTTGAATCCCCAACTGTTTCATCATGACCAACAGCGGCGTCAGTGTTACATGGACAGGAATTGCCAAACCCATCAGAAAGAAAATGAAGATAGCGTTATTGAGGCGAAACCGCATCTTTGCCAAGGGGTAGGCGGCCAGCGAAGCAATCACAATGCCCAACGGCACTTTCAGGATGATGAGTATCAGACTGTTGCGAAAGTAGGTTGAGAAGTTGCCAATATTCCATGCGCGCTCGAAATTAGAAAGCACAAACTGCTCGGGCCAGGCAAACACACCATTTTCGATAAGATCCCCCATATTACGCACCGAAGTCAACACGATGATCAGGAAGGGGGCCAGCCAAACGACGGCCATGGTAATTAAAATAATGTAGAGAATCGTGCTTGTGAACCGCTCCTGATTCTTGATGCTAGCTAATTTAGTGCTCATTGCTCTTCCCCCTGCTGCCGATGACTCTTTGCCCAATCCCAATTGAGTAGAACGTTATGCGTACCATACCCATCACTCACGCGACATGTGGCGGATGTAGGGGATCGCCACCACCAGTGTAATCGCCGCGATCACCCATGCAATCGCCGCCCCATATCCGGCGTGATAGTATTGGAAGGCATTGAAGTACATCCAAGTGCCAAGCACCTGAGTAATGCGCCCCGGCCCGCCATAGGTCATGGTGTAAATCAGGTCGAAGGTCCTGAACGAGTTAATCACCGCCAACGAGAAGACGATGACATGCGCCTCGCGCAGCCAGGGCAGCGTGATGCGAAAAAACAGTTGACGCCCATTCGCCCCGTCCATCTTGGCGGCTTCATACTGCTCTTTGGGAATGGCTTGGAGTGCGGCCAGGTAGAGCACCATCGGAAAACCGACGCCCCCCCAGATCGCCGTGACAAAGGTCGCGGGCAGGGCGGTTTCGAAGGTTGACAACCAGCCGCGCGCCAATGAACCCAACCCGATCTCGCGCAGGATAGTGTTGATAAAGCCGAACTGGGGATTGTACATCCACGCCCAGATCATACCAACGGCAACAAGCGGCAGGATGGCTGGCCCATAAAAGATTGCGCGCAATAGGGTGCGCCCGCGCAGGTCGCGATCCAAGGCCGAGGCCAACAGCAGCCCGATCACCGTCGGGATCAACAGGGTGCCGAGCGTCCAAAGGATGTTGTTGCGGATCGCCTGCCGCGCCGTGTCATCTTCGAAAAGGAGGTTGCGATAGTTGGCGAACCCAACGTAGGTGATGTTGGCAGAAAGCCCATCCCAATCCATAAAGCTGATAACCAGTGATTGGAACATGGGATAAACAAGAAAGATCAAGTACCAAATGAGCGCGGGCATGATAAAAAGGTACGGGGTAAGCCGCAGCGGGCGGCGGCGGCGCATCTGGTCGCTTCGTTGTTTCGATATTTCGTTGTGCTTGGCAATCGTAGCCATGTGAGCCATTTCCCCTTGGTCAAGCAGGGGCGATTGGGAGAGTGCTTCAAATGTGACTCTCCCAATCGCCTTTGCTGGCATCAAGATATACTGGACGGCGATGCATCTGCATCCACCTCAGAATAGTCATCCACGCCCTATTCTGAGATGATCATACAGTGAACGCCTATCCTACTACTGTGCCTGCCATTCTTCGACACGCTGCTGCATAAGGTCAGCACCCTCTTGGGGGGTCAAACGACCAGCAACAAGGGTGTCCTGCACCTCAAAGAAGTCGTCCATCAACTCCTTGACAAAGGCTTGATCGGTGGGCGGGTAGGTGCTCTCAGCGCCCAGGATGTGTTCACGCCATTCACAACTTAATGGCCATTCTTCACAGTCGGGGTTGACGCCCACTGTCGCTGAGGACGAGAAGTCGTTGATGAACATCGCTTGTTGGGTTTCTGCACTGGTAATGAAGTTGATGAACGCTGCTGCCTCATCGGGATGTTCGGCGCCGACCGGGATCATCCACTGTTCGGGGAAGGTTGAGAAGCGCAGAGGTTCTTGATCGGTGGGCGGAAGATAGAAACTGTAGTTGGCGACATCCTGCTCGTTGTTCTTGAGCACGCCCTCATACCAGTCGCCTTCCAAGACCAATCCCGCCTCGCCAGCAAAGAACGGGAAGCGCGAGTCGTTCGGCTCAACGTTGAGGAAGTCTGGCGTTACCCAGCCGTCGTTGATCCACGTCTGAAAAGTCGAGTAGGAGTCAACCACACACTGCTGGCTCCAGCTTGTTTCGAGCCGGTTGAGTTGGTCGTGGATTTCGGGGCCACAATGGTGTTCGAGGAAGTAGTCGAGCACGCGCATGGTGTGCCAGCCAAACTTGCCGCCCAGGCTGATACAGTACATGTCCGCTTCCTTCATGCTGGCGCACAGCGCCTCTTGCTCGGCGAAGGTGGTGGGTACACTCCAACCATTTTCTGCAAAGATATCTGTGCGATACCAGAACCCCATGCCACGCGCATGATAGGGCACACCGTACAGCTTGCCGTCCGAAGAAATGCGCTCAAGTACCCACGGTGCAAAGTTCTCTTCCCAACCATACTGCTCATAGTAGGGTCCCAGGTCTAAAGCCTGATCAGCCTCAATAAAGGGTTGGGCAATGGACCCACCCCACATAAAGAAGAGATCCGGCGGGCTGCCGGAGGCCATCGACGTCTTCAGTACATCGGGATAAATCGCCGCACCACTGCCAGCGGTGGATTCGGCAACGATGTCAATGTTGGGATTTTCTGCTTCATAAGCATCGACAATAAGCGCCCACTGTTCTTGTGCCGTCGCATCCATGATGTTGGCCCAGCGCAAGGTGATCTGTTCTTCACTTGACGCTGCGGCCTCCCCGCCCGTGCTGGTGGTCGCAGAATTGCTTGCCTGGGGAGGCGTCGCCACACAGCCGCTCACTAACGCCATCACGGTGACTACGGCCAACCAGACCATAAGTGATTTTCTGAGATTCATCTTATCTCTTCCTTTTCCTTCCTCGATATGTTGCAGGAACTCAACACAAGGGTACAAGGGTCGTTAATTAGGGACGGTTGCGATCAGTTCATGCCATACAGCAAGGCTCCTTTCTCGGTACGACAATGCTCGCCTTCCAGCGACCGAATCGGATTGACAGATTGCCGAACCCAGTTAATGCATTCGACTTTGAACCAGCCAGAACAGCCTATTCTCGGAAGAGAGAGACTGCCGGACTGACTAGTATGGCTATATCGTGAGTCGTCCAGGCAACCAATAATCTGCACAAAGCTTTGAGCAGATCACCAGCCGAGGTCGGAGTAGACTACTTTAATAGCCTTATTGCGGCAAGCGGCCTGCAATGAGGCCAGATCGGATGTGTAGTAGGACATTATATGGGAGAGACTGGAATGCGGCATGCCACACTTTAATCCAGACTATAGGACAACGACGATCATTTGTCAAGCGCCCCAAATCAGCCGAATCGGCCCGAGTCAGCAATGACTGTTCTAAGAGTGAGAAGCGCAGGTTGGTGAGATAAATGCACCTAGAATTACGTATAAAACGATGTCGAGTGGGACAATCTATGCATTTCTTAAGCAAAAACATCCATCGGAGCGGGACGATGCTTAGCACCTATTCCTAATTCCCCTGCCAGGGAACAGTCACGATCAGCCCCAAATCACCTCCAGAGACGGCTAGCTACTTACTACACATGCGTTTGTGCAATGAACTCACGGTTGACGGACCGATGTTGAACATATCACAGCGTTCACAGTGCATGGACATGCCGTCTCTGGTACGTGTGATGCCCTGATCCACCACCTCTTGCATGTCTGATTGTCCCCCATGCGCCAACCACCTTGCCCCAAAGCTGAGACGCGCTCGCCAGATGGCAATGTGACGGTTTGCATACAAGTAGAAACACCTTCCTGATTTAGTTTGAAGACAGGATGAAAATCACAGGAATAAAGTGAGAAGTAAAGAGAACGGCACATTGAGCGCACCCAACGCAAAATAATGCTACCGCTCTGTCTCGACCCAAACCTCGGTACCATCTGTGCTAAAGTGAATACGCCCATCTTCATCGTTGCGTAGAATTTTGCTCCCCGCCAGCAGATCAAGCACCGTCTGCGTGGGGTGTCCATAGCTGTTCGTTGCGCCCACCTGAATCACAGCCCATTCAGGGTTCACAGCCTCCACCAAGCCGTGGCTCGTGCTATGGGCGCTGCCATGATGCCCCACCTTCAGCACATCGGATTCCAGCGGTGCATTGGTCGCCAGCCACGAAGATTCGCTAGGAATCCCCGCATCCCCCGTGAGCAGCACACTAAAATCCCCATAGACCAACTTCGTCACCAGCGAATTTTCATTGGAAGCATTATCCCCACCCAGAGGAACAGGCGGAGGCCAAAGCACCCACAACGCCACGCCATCCCCCAGATCCACCCAGCCACCAACATGAGAGAGAGTAAGCGCCGTCCCATCATCTTCGAAAGCCGTGCGCCACTCCTCCGCATCGGGATCAGTCAGGATTGCGGGTGACTCCAAAGCATAGTCGATCTCAAAACGTTCTGGAACAATCACTTGTGCGCCCATGTGGTCACGGTCGGGATGGGTTGCCAGCACCATATCCAACGAACGATCCCACCAGGGCATCACCTCGCCCAACTGCGTCAGTAACCGCTCACGACTCGCCCCACCATCAATCAACAGTTGGCGACCGCTGGGCGTCTGGATCAAAATGCCGTCGCCCTGACCAATATCCAGAAAATAGAGATGGAGTCTGCCATCGGGCAAGGTAAAAACTGCGCCCCAGACTAATGCTGCAATGGCGAACAGTGTCCCCAACCCTGCCGGTGTCGTTAAACGATTGGGATGCAACATGGCGAGATCAATCTTAGGCACACCGCGCTTGGCAACGACTGATGTAAGCATCAGGGCAACTATCGGGGCAACCATTGGGACAAAGGCAATCAAGGCATAGGTTGCCAGCAAAGCGCCCACCCCATAGCCTGTCACGTCAACACTCGTACCAGGCAGAATCGCCACCCAGTTCACCAACTCCGTTGTCCAGCCCAACCCCAGCCACGTTACCCAAAACAAGCCTTGGGCCAACCAAAGCAAGCCCACCAGTCCACCAGTTACCCCCAAGGTTCCCGCCACCAAGATCACCGGCTGTACCGGCACAATCAATAAGTTCACAAGAACCCCCAAAAGACTCACACGCTGAAAATGATACGCCACCAATGGAAGCGTCAAAATGCTCGCCGCCACCGTCATCACCCCACCATCGACAATCATGCCACGAAACAACCCGCCAATGCTTGCATCTTGCTTCAGTTCGCCCGTCAGCAGCCCTCCTTGCAGCCCAGGCCAACGCGCCGATAGCCAATTCATGATGCGTGTGGCAAAGAGAGTAAGCCCCAGTGTTGCCATCGCACTCAACTGGAAGCCCACATCATAGAGTGTCTGTGGATTCACCAGCAGCATCACCCAGCAAGCGCCAGCCAAACTAATCAGCGCAGTTGAGCGACGATTTACACCTGCCGCAATCACCACCAATCCGCCCATCAACGCCGCCCGCAACACAGCCGCCTCAGCCCCCACCAGGAAAGCATAGAGCATAATACCGACCAGTGCCCCCCATGTAGCCCAACGTCTTACCAATCGGCGGCTCAACCCAAGCAACAAGGCCGCAATTAAGGCCACGTTGCTACCCGAAATGACCAGAACATGACTTGTTCCCGTGGCATTAAAGCGATCATAGAGCGCGTCGGGAATCCCCGCATCCACCCCCAGCAGAATACCCGCAGCCAACGCCGCATGAGGCTCTGGCAGCATCCGCCCAATCAACGCCAGAGCTTGGCTGCGTATGCCATATAAAAGACGTCGCCATGTAGCGCCTTGCATGGGGCCATCCAACAGATCGACCCTCGCATCATAGAAATGGCTGTGAATCCCGCGACGCGCCAACACCTCACGATACGAAAACTCTGCAAAGTCAGGCGCAGTCGTCAAACGCCCTGTCACCTCCACCGATTGCCCATAGAAATAGCGCGTGCGTGGCGTTGTGATCAAGCGCGCTTGGCCTTCTACAGTGTGCCACTCATCACCCTGACGCAAACGGCTGACCGTCACCACCACTTCCTGTCGCACATCCTTTATCGTCGGGAAGTTACTGATATAGCCCACTACTGTAACCCGTGGCAAGTCTCGGTCAAACGCCGATTCACTGGGCAGATTCCAGGCCGCCAGATCAGCAGGCGTCCAGCAGCCAGGTTGTGGCACAGATGCCAGCCGCAACCCACCGGCAAACAAACAGAGCGCAGCCGCCACCACCAACCCGCGCACGACACCCCGCCGTGGGCGTGTAAATCCTGCGCTCTCCGACCAGCGTAACGGCTCGCCATCCAATGCGGATGTGCCCTTCAGCAAAGGCGTCAAGGGTAGCAATGCCAGTGGCACCATCCATAACCAACCAGGCAAATCGCAGCCAAGCAGCCCCGCTTCCATCAACAGGCTCCCCAGCCATACCCCCACAATATAGGCAATGGCAAGCACCAAAAGGGTCATAGATAATTCGTCGTGTTTCTGCTAGAAGATATGACGGCTAGATATGATATGAATGGACGGGTAAAGAGGTTAAACAAGATAA
>JBBQIG010000051.1:0-14399 GCA_038324715.1 Anaerolineae bacterium
TCTGTCCCATGATTTAGGCAAATCTTGTCCACCACGAGCAAAGGGTCTCTGTCACCTCGCAGATTCTCTCTGAAGTGCTAGTGGCAGAGAGATGCCTACGGCATGACAACCTATGATAACCTGCACGCCTAAAACTTGGGATGCACCCATATAGATTTAGGCTTATTTGACGCATCCAGTATTAACCAGTATTAAATGGAGATAGAGAGATGGAGCATATAGGGTGCGGTTCAGAGTTTTGCACATCTCTGCGGGACAATCTGAACGATGCCTATTGAGCGATGTTCGCTGCAAATTTTACCTTCCATATGTCGGAATCGACCGTCGAAACCATGATTATGTGTACAAAGGGAATGAGTAGACACGTCAAACCTGGCGTTGCAGGCGTCATCTAAGCCGCACGCAAAATCTTGAACCGCACCCGAGCATATAATTGTAATTGACAATATTGGAGTGCTATGTTAATTTACTCGTGTGGCATTTTGGTCTGACCATCTAGCCGACTGCCCCGGCTTGTCAGATCCTAACTGTGCCAACATCTACTTTTGAGCCAATATTTTTGAGCTAACTAACGTGACATGGCACGGGCTGTTGATATCGCTATGATTATGGCGGCAAGGTATTCTCTCTGGAATAGAAAGGAATGGAGACGGTCAGTGCAATGAGTTTGTGGATCGACGAAAGAGTAACCAATATCACTTCAATAGTTTGATTTGGTGTGACATGATCTTACATAATACTTCCAGGCATTGATAATCCAATTCAATACCTGCCAATATCTGATCTCGTTTCTATCGTTAATGATGGTTGCCAAATTACTCTCTACGCCATGTACAGAGCTGGCAGCTTCCCAACCATTTTATTCATAGGAGGAACCAATGCAGAAACGCATTACGCAGTGGACGCGCCAGCCGCACCTTTGGGTGTCAATGTTGGTGCTGATGTTGACCGCAGCAGCCTGTGCTGCACCCGCGGCTCCAGCAGGAACCGACACAGCAGCCCCCGCAGCGGAGGGAGAAGCCACAACTCTACCAGAAGCTGCAGCAGCAGAGGGCGAAGTCTTTACCTACTGGGGTGGTCTGATCTTCTCAGATGCCGCCAACCAGATGTTGGTTGACCGCATTACCCAATGGGGTCAAGAACGCGGTGTTGAGACCGAAGTGGTCATGATCAATCAGAATGAAACGCAACAGCGTGTCTCTGCCGCCGTCGAAGCAGGCACTATGCCCTCGGCGTTAGACATGGGGCGCGGTTTGATGCTGCTTCTGAGCGAGAGCGATCAACTTGAGCCGGTGGATGAACTCTATGATGAGATTGGTGAATCTGTTGGAGGTTGGTTGCCTTTGGCCGATGAAGCTACAGATCCAGAGCGCTATGGTGGCAACCGCTATGGTATTCCGTTTAGCTTAGGTGGAAATGTGCTGTACCGCCGCAATGACGTGCTGGAACCTGTTGGCTACCCAGATGCACCAGAGACCTGGATAGAATTGGGCGAAGCAGCGCGCGCGGGGAATAACCCACCGGAGGTTTATGGCATGGGTTTTGCGCTTTCTAACGTAGGTGATGCCAACCTGACCACCACGATGCTACAATCCTGGGGTGGTCGTATTGCCAACGATGAAGGCACAACCTGCACCATTGATTCACCAGAAACCCGCGAATTTCTTGAGTGGATCACTTCAGCCTATGAGGATGGTCTCTTCCCCCCAGGTGCCACCACTTGGGATGGCGCTGGCGACAACGTAGCCTATCAATCTGGTAACGCTATTTTTATTGCCAACCCTGGTAGCGTCTATCTCTACCTGGTGGATAATGATCCTGAATTGGCGGAGGCAAGCCGCTTCTCTGCATTGCCCGCTGGCCCAGAGATGCGCATCTCTTCGGCAGATGCTAATGTGCGTGTCATTCCCGTAGACAGCCCACACAAGGATCTAGCCGCGGATCTCTTTAAGTATCTGGCCGAAGAAGAGTTTATGGAAGAGTACTATGCTCAAGCCATCTACGGCCCTGCTGCTGAAGCTTACCGCGATGCCCCGATTTTCACCGATAGCCCTGTTCACGCTGGTCTGCTCGACTTGGCTGTGAATGGTACATTTGGTGGTTTTCCCGACACAGACAATGCAGCCTATGCTGCGTACAACTCTCAGTTCTTGACACCGCGCATGATTCAGCGCATTGTCGTTGATAACTTGAGCATTGACGAGTCGATTGCCGAAACTCAGGAAGCTTGCCAGGCAATCTACGACGCAAATCAGTAAGATGTCCTAGTGTTGTGCAGTGAGAGCCACCCGATCTCTTGGGTGGCTTTCACTGATTTTGCGAGGAGAATATGGCACAACAAGCAGCACCAACCCTTTCCCGTGTCAAGCCGACTCGTACTGGCATGTCCATGTATCGGCGTGACAGTATTTTGGGATATTTCTTAGTAGCGCCTGTAGTCATTTGTTTAGCTGCACTGGTAATTTACCCCTTCTTTTTTGCAATTTGGATTAGCTTCACCGATAGAGTAATTGGCCAGACTGGCACCTTTATCGGTTTTGCAAATTACCGCTACTTATTCAACTGGGTCGATTTCCAAGCCACAGTCCGTAACACAATTGTGTTGACGGTTAGTGTCCAAATACTTAAGTTCATCTTTGGTTTGGGCATTGCTGTGCTCTTAAACCAAGCAATTCGTGCCCGCCAATTTTGGCGTGGTTTGATCTTGTTGCCGTGGGCTATGCCGGGCTTTGTTGCCTTCATCACCTGGAA
The DNA here is from genome assembly GCA_038324715.1 of Anaerolineae bacterium. GTDB lineage: Bacteria > Chloroflexota > Anaerolineae > Caldilineales > Caldilineaceae > QEUY01. Next base: position 2,752 of record JBBQIG010000051.1, read on the forward strand.
ACTGCTCTATGCGCCACAGGGTGGTGCCTTAAATATGATGCTGCTCAATACGGGGCTATTTGATAGCCATATTGACTTTTTAAGCTCAAGAGCTTTGGCAATGCCCAGTGTGATCTTTGCTAGCTTCTGGCGCGGATTCCCCTTTTGGGTCATCTCTTTCTTGGCTGCGCTGCAAACAGTGCCGCCTGAGTTGTATGAGGCTGCCGCCATTGATGGTGCAAGTGCATGGCATCGCTTCCGTCATATTACGTTGCCTAGCATCCGCCACGTCCTGCTGGTGGTCGTCTTGGTTTCTACGATTGCAACAACCAATAGCTTTGAAGCCGTTTGGCTGTTGACGCAGGGTGGTCCGTCGACTTCCACAATGACCTTCCCAGTTTTGGCATATTTTGGAATGCAAAATTTACGCATTGGACAGGCATCTGCGGTCTCGGTTTCACTGTTGCCATTCTTTATTATGATGGTGATTATTACAGCCAAGATGTTGCAGGAGGACTAATCTTATGCTAAGTAAGCCGTCATTGGGGCAGAAGATCCTCTATTACACCCTGTTGGTCCTACTGGCTGTAATCATCGTCTTTCCCATCTACTATATGCTCATTATCTCGCTCAAGATCCCGCGCGATATTTATCGCACGCCGTCGATCTTGCCGGTAAATGCCACAATCGTGAACTATGTTGACCTCTTCACGAGGATGAACTTCATGACGAACATCCGCAATAGTTTGATCGTGGCAGGACTATCAACAGCGGTTTCGGTCTTTATCAGCTCGCTGGCAGCCTATAGCTTGGTGCGCTTGAAGTATCGCTTCCGTGATACGATAGGACGCATTATCCTGTTTGCCTATCTCACACCATCGGCGCTGCTCTTTATCCCTCTCGCGGTGATTGTGGCACGGCTGAACCTGGGCAATACGCTGCATGGGTTGATTTTTGTCTATCTTACCTTTGCTACACCGCTCAGTACGTGGCTGTTGATGGGGTACTTCCGCAGCATTCCGGCTGACCTAGAGGAAGCTGCTTTGATTGATGGCGCAACGCGCCTAGGCGCTCTCTTTCGCGTGATCATGCCTTTGATCACGCCTGGACTAATTGCGGTGAGTGTCTTTACCTTTACCGGTGCGTGGAACGAACTGCTTTTGGCGCTGATCTTCATTACCTCGCCCGATAAGCAGACGGTGCCTGTGGCAGTCAGCTATCTGATTACAGGTGATGTCTTCCGCTGGGGGTTGATTATGGCGGGGTCAGTGGCGGCAGCGGTGCCTGTGATGGTACTCTATTATTTAGGCCAACGCTTCGTGGTGCAGGGTTTGGCTGCGGGCGCAGTGAAGGGATAATGAAGACGTGACACTCTTTGCCAAAAGCCGTGTGCAATGGGAATTGATGTTGCCTGCCGAGTTTCGCTCGGCACAAGCCGCGTTGCCGGTCTGCTTTTTGCCCTTGGGCACGGTTGAATGGCATGGAGAACATAATGCGCTGGGGCTTGATGCACTGAAAGCCCATGCGCTTTGTGTGAATGCAGCAGAACAGGCGGGGGGTGGCATTGTCCACCCCCCGCTTTATGGTGGTATGGGCGGATTGGACAAGCCGGCTACAGTGGTGATGGAGCCAGAAGATGCCTGGGAAAATACCCTGCTGCGCCCGTGGCTAGAGCAACTTCTCTATGAATTTCACCGCCAAGGCTTTCGCGCGGTGATCATGCTCACAGGGCATTATGGTCACAATCAGCAGATTGTGGTGCGCGAGACAGCGGCGCGCATCTCCGAACGCTTGCGGATTCCTATTTTGGGTACGCCAGAGTATTGGCTGGCACATGATGTGGGCTATCTAGGCGACCATGCGGGTATTGGCGAAACTTCTCTGCTTTGGTATCTACAGCCCGACTTGGTGGCAATGGATCGGATTGACGCTGATCCCGAGTATGGCGTTGATGGGCGCATTCGTGCTGGCTCATCACCCGAATTGGGCAAGCGCTACGCCGATCTGATTGTTCAGCGCTTGGCTGCGCTGGCACAAGCAATGCCCGCCTGGGATGATGCCACTCTGGATAGATTCATTGCTGCCGAACGCGCATTGGTGGCGGCTCAAGTCAAGGGCTGGCGCACAAAGGACGCCTGGGCAGCGTGGAAGAACTTGTCTGCAAACACGCACTATGGTGAGTGGTTGGTGGCAGGAGAGTTTGAACGTATTGTGCAGATGGCAAATCAATTACTTTAACCTACATTTAGTGGCACAAGATCGGCTGGCACAAGATGAGTGAGATTGTCCGCCTTGGAATTGTTGGCACAGGTAGTATCACACTTCGCGGCTTATTGCCCCACCTTACAATGGAAGATGTACAAGATCGGGTGCGTGTCGTAGCGGTTTGCGATCCGGTGTTGGAACGCGCCCAGGCTGCCGCTGCGAAATTTGGCGTGCCTGCTGCCTATGCCGATATGGAAAGCATGTTGTCGGCAGGAGAGTTGGATGCGGTGAGCATTGCTTCGCCCATCGGCTTTCACTATGAGCAAGGGGTGATGGCAGTGGAAGCAGGGCTGCACGTCCACTTGAATAAGAGCATGACGACGACCGTGGTTGAGGCTGACGATCTGATTACGCGTGCCCAGGCGCGTGGGGTGAAACTGGTGGCATCACCTGGCGAGTTGATTAACCCACGGCTTCAGCGCATCAAGGAGTTGGTTGCCGAAGGTGCGCTGGGGAGACTGACATGGGCAATTACCGGCTCGGCCTTTGGTCGCTATCACGAGCAAGAGGCAAGCGTACGCCATGGTGATGATCCGTTGACCAACATCAATCCCGCGTGGTACTTCCGTCGTCCAGGTGGCGGGCCACTCTATGACATGACGGTCTATGGGTTGCATGCACTGACCGGGGTGGTTGGCCCTGCCAAGCGGGTTACGGCGATGTCGGGTGTGCGACTACCCGAACGTGAGTTCCGAGGCGAAATGTTGCCCACAGACATGGATGACCAAACTTTGATGGTCTTGGATTTTGGCGATGCCTTTTTTGCCTACGTCTATGGTGTGGCAGCGGGTAACATTCCAGGGCTGGGGCGGCCTATGCTTTTTGGGAGCAAAGGGGTGATCAATGGCCCCACGTTAAATGGTGAGGTGATTGATTATCCGCGGCGTGAAGATGCTATGGCGTATGATTATGCTGCGGCTTTGCCCCATGTCGTGGGAGCGCACCGTGGCATGGAAGAAGCTCATGTCTTTGAAGATGTGATGCAACTGGTGGATTGGGTGCGTGATGATATACCCACCCTCGCGACTGCCGAACATGCGCGCCATGTGATCGAAATTTTTGACGCAGCCTATCGATCGGCAGCAACAGGTCAGGTACAAACATTGAACACTACTTTTTAGTAGAGTTTGTTAGCAGGGTCTAGTAGAATGCTGAAATTATTCACCTATTCGTCTGGATGGCAAAAGGAGAGCAACACCCTATGCAGGTGTTGTTCTCCTTTTGCTTATTATTGTTTGCTGCAAAGCAACAGCTAAGTTGCTTTGCAGCAAGATGCTAGAGCCAATCTACTTTGGGATGCAGAGGTTCTGACCCACATAAATGAGGTTCGGATTCTTGAGACCATTGCTCTTGGCTAGCTGATGGATTGACACACGATAGGAACGGGATATCTTTGTCAGGTTGTCGCCGCGCTTCACCTTGTAGGTTGTAGCGCAGTGATTGTAGCTATCTTTGTGCGTGTTCTGTTTTTGCTGGCGCGGGCGTTGATGTTGGCCCTGATAATTATCAGGTTTTCGATCGCTACCATAGGGGCCAGCGGCGAAGGCCGCGGTGGGCAGCAGGGCTGTTGACAGCGCAATTACGGTCAAGATTAACAAACTGCGACGACGTAGATCATTAAAACGGAACTTCAGGTTCATGGGGATTCGTCTCCTTAGCTCTTTGATACCTTTGACAAACGGTCTATAAACAACTGGACATCAGACAACAAATCCGGGTGATGGGCGGTTGCTATGGGTGCGACCGGGTCGCAGGAGTTAATTTGAATGATCTAATGGACTGCGATGTAAAAATGAAAACCGCGTGCGCATTGTTCCTGCTCTCGACGAGATTGGCCGCAGTTTAACATAAGCGCGCGATGGCTTATGAAGGCTGGGTTACAATCTATGGCCATTGTAGCATATTATTTGCTACTTTGCAAGCTTTTTTCATCTACTATTGTTGTTTTGTTTAAGTTTTTTGTCGCGCGTATTAACAATGCGACTTTTCTGGTGTGGAAGTTACGTATGGAGAAATAGAATTCTTGTGTGAGTGATAGAGACTCGGACCTACTCTTTTGGATAGTACACAACCTGGGCGTAAATGCGCTAAAGTGGTCTACAGTGGGCAATGGGGTTGAAGTGATTCGCTGCGTGAGTCCGAGTCGGTCTTCGCTGCACACTGGCCAATGGCTTCAGCATGCTCATATCATGATCATAGGACTGGTGATGATGGTCTTCTCTACACCTTGAGGATGAGCGTCGCACATATAAAAACAGAAGAATGGACTCATCTGATAGGAGCGACTCAGGAGATAGTCAATTGCGCTGCGGTTGAGCATCGGAATATCTAAGCCAAAGTTTTCCATCCCTTGGTCAGCCGCAACGGTTTCCGCATAGGCAAGGGCTGCTGGATAGTCTGCTTCGTTGAGCATGACAAAAGGGCCGCTATAGTGACCCACGTAGCCATAGCCCACGGGTCTTTCTTGGCGTTGGAGGAGGAAACCATGACGATGCGCCATGAGCCACGCATGGTCTTCGTTGCGAGAATGCCCGTGAACTGCGTGGTCGAGGTTTGCGAGAACGGGAAGATGGTCTGGCGTAATTGGCAGAATTTTTAGCTCCTCTGTGAGTGCCAACCGTTCTGGTTTGCGCAAGAAGGTGAAGATTGCACAGATTTGGTAGATGCCTAATTTTTGGTAGCGGGCTTGCGCACGCAGATCGATCGTGGCGATGATGTAATTGCGTTTTGCCCCTGGGGGCATGGTTCGTGCCAATAGCTCGCGGCCTAACCCACCCGTTTGCGCTTGTGGTGAGACAAAGAACTCGGTAAGTTCACGAACGCCATCACGCATGATTGAGCGCGCATATCCAAGTGGTTTTCCTTCTTCTTCGGCAACCCAAAATTGGTCGCCAGTGGCGGTCAAATGCTCAAGGATAGGTCGCCAACGTGACCACGCCTCTGCGCGGTGTGGCGGTACGTTCGCCTTCTTGCAAACCGATGCGCCACGCCAAGTCCCAAACTGAATCGACAAAGATGGTATGAAGTTGTGGAAGATCGGCGGCATTGCCAGGACGGAAGATCATGAGGATGTATCCTATACTTCGCTAAAGAGCTTGTTTTTGCCAATTTGATCCGCGACTGTTTGTAAAGATGCTACACCTATAAATTTACTTAAATTGTTGACAACTTCGAGCTTTAGCCAAGCGTGTGCTTAGTCGGCGGGAGCAGGGCGGGGCTGCAAGTTGGATGGTGGAGGTATGAGCTTCTCTTCCTGCGCTTGGGGACGTAGTTGGCGATCATACACTTCAGCATAAATCGGTGAGCTTTGCAGTAGCTCTTGATGAGTGCCTTGGGCTGCAACATGTCCTTTTTCCAGGACAAGGATCAAGTCTGCCATACGCACGGTGGAGAGCCTTTGGGCAATCACAAAGCTGGTGCGCCCTTGCATGAGCCGTAGCAACGCTGCTTGAATCTGTCGTTCAGTCTCGGTGTCCACGCTGGCGGTGGCATCATCCAGGATCAGAATGCGGGGGTCTTTGAGCAAGGCGCGAGCAATGGCAATGCGCTGCTTCTGTCCACCAGAAAGGGTCACACCGCGCTCACCAACATGGGTGGCATAGCCTTCTGGCATGTGCATGATAAACTCATGGGCTTGCGCCGCCTTTGCCGCCTCCACAACATCTTCATGGGTGGCATCCGGGCGACCAAAGGCAATGTTTTCTTCGAGGGTGGCAGCGAAAAGCGTGGTTTCTTGAAGCACAATGCCCACTTGGTCACGCAGGGTCGTCAACTGCACCTTTTGCAGATCATAGCCGTCAATGGTGATGCGGCCTTCTGTCGGGTCATAGAACCTGGGAATCAGGTTGATGATCGAGGATTTACCAGAACCCGTTGCGCCCAAGAGCGCAATCACTTGTCCTGGTTTGGCTTCAAAAGTGACATCGTTGAGCACGCGATGACGACGCAAGTAGCCAAAAGAGACTTGCTCAAAGCGGACATGCCCTTGCACGGGTGGCAAAGGAATGGCGTCGGCTGCGTCCTCTACTTCGGAAGGCGCGTCAAGAATGTCAAAGATGCGCTCACCAGATGCAATTGCCATCGAAACCGCAGGGATAATCATGCCAATGCGACGAACGGGCATCACGAGTTGACCTAGGTAGGTGGAGAAAGCAACTAATTCGCCCAAGGTTAACTGTCCGCGCATGACTAATGTGCCACCATACCAGATGACAGCGACGGTGCCTAAGTTGGCAATAAAGTCGAGCAGCGGTGTGTTAATGGAGCGTAGCCGTGCTGCCGCTGCAGAAAGATCGAACCAACGGTCATTTTCCGCATCGAAGAGCGCACTCTGACGATCTTCCTGCGCAAAGGCTTTGACCACACGTGCGCCGCGGAGGGCTTGCTCGACTTGCGTGGTAAGGACACCCACCTGTTGTTGCAGGGCAACGGAGAGGGGACGGTTACGACGTCCAAACTCATAGGCGCGATGGACGAGAAAAGGCATGGTCGAGAGGCTCAAAAGTGCCAACAGAGGATTCATGGAGATAAGCACAATGGTAGTGCCGATGAGCAAAACACCACTATCCACCAAGCGTAAAATGGCGCGGCCTGTGAGAAAGCGGATGCGATCTACATCTTGCACCGCACGTGAAAGGAGCTGACCTGTTTCGGTGCGGTCGTGATAGGCAAAGGAGAGAGCCGCCAACTTGGCATGCAGTGCGTTACGCAGGTCATAGGCAATGCCTTGTGACATCACCTCGCTCCAGCGACCTTGAAAGTAGGTAACGATGCCCTTGATTGCAGTTAGCACCAACAAGCCAGCTACAGACCAACCCAACAGCCGCAGATCTCTTGTGCCAATGCCACGATCAATGATCCAGCGGATGATTTGAGGTGTCAACAGGGTTAATACATTAAGGACAAGCATTGCCGCGTATGCGCCCACTGCTAATTGCCAATAGTCGCGCAGATAGCGAAAGCAACGTAGGAGGATTCGCCAATCGCCGGTCTGGCGTATAGAGACAGGTTTATACGAGGTTTGGCTCATAGTGTTCCGTCGGGTCTTTTCAATTGGGTGCGAGTAGACGTTTGCGGGTAGATTCGATGCTTTGGGAGTCGAAGTACCTAGCTGGTAGTGTCTAAGTTCTAACGAAGATTGTCAAATCTCGCCCTGCGTTCGATTTGTGAACTGAACCTGCACAAATGGCACTGCCGAGGCCACTTTAGCGGCTATATAGACGAGGCACAATTGGGCAAAATGATGAAGATTCACTCAGTTCTTAGAGTTGAAAATGGTCTTGTAGGGGGCGTAGAAACAGGAAATTAGAGAGACGCGTAGCAGGGATGGAATTAGCAATTATGTTCGACAGCGTAGTTTGCTTTGGTGTATACTGCCAAAGTTAAAATTCAGTTGGCAGCGTGTTGGACGCCAGTTAGCTGACATGAATGTTGTAGCGCAGGAGGCAGAGAATGAGTGAGCAGAAAAGCGAGCAGAAGAGCGGACAGAGTCCGCGTTCGGGCAGTTTCAAACAGCTTGGTAGGGCGTTGGGCTATATGCGTCACTATCGAACCACGGCAATTGTGGCTGTCATTGCATTGCTGATTAGCATCTTTGCACAGTTGCTGGTGCCGCAAATGTTGCAGAATCTTCTGGATGCAGTGGCGCAAGGGTTGGCGCTTCAGCAGGGGGATGTAGCAGCACAGGCGCAAGCGATGACAGTCGCCATGCAAGCGTTGGGCTGGGCTATTGCCTTGATTGTGGTCTTTGCGCTGGCACGAGGCATCTTCTCCTTTACCCAATCATTTTCAGCAGAAAAGTTGAGCCAGGGGATTGCGTTTGATCTGCGTAACGATCTCTTTACCAAGATTCAGCATCTCTCGTTTAGCTACCATGACCGCAACCGCACAGGTCAACTGATGGTGCGCGCCACAGATGATGTGGAGAAATTGCGCACCTTTGTGGGGCAAGGGCTTTTGATTGCACTGCAAGCAGTTGTGCTGCTGACAGGGTCGTTGACCCTATTGTTCCTGACCAATTGGAGCCTGACATTAGTGGTGCTGCCACTCTTGCCCATCGCTCTTGTTCTGTTTATGGCCTTTGGTTCCATCACCCAGCCTCTCTTTCGCGATGTGCAGATCAAGATCTCTTCGCTCAACACCGTCTTGCAAGAGAGCTTGGCAGGGATTCGTGTCATTAAGGCCTTCGCACGCGAGCCACAGCAACAGGCGATTTTTGAACGCGCGGCAGATGATGTAATGAACCAGCAGATTAAGGTTGCGCGCGTCTTAAGTTTTATCTTCCCTGCGATCTTTTTGGTGGCTGGTTTGGGCCAAGTTGCTGTCCTCTATTTTGGGGGGCGACAGATTTTGGGGGGTACGCTGACCATCGGTGAGTGGCAGAAGTTTACACTCTACTTGCTCTATGTCTTTTTCCCAATGGGGCAAATTGGCCTGATTATCGGCCAAATGAGTCAAGCGAGTGCCAGCGCTGACCGCATTTTCGAGATTCTCGATACCACGAACGAAGTGGTTGACAAGCCGAATGCACAGCCGTTGCCGCCTATTCAGGGTAAAGTTGAATTCCGCGATGTGACCTTTCGCTACTTTAACAGCAGTGAGCCAGTTTTAGCGGATATTACCTTTAGCGCCAAGCCTGGAATGACCGTGGCACTTTTGGGCGCAACCGGCAGCGGCAAGACTTCGATTATCAACTTGATTCCGCGTTTCTATGATGTAAGCGAGGGCGCGGTTTTGATCGATGGCTATGACGTGCGCGATACAACTATTGAGAGCCTGCGTCGCCAGGTGGGTATTGTGTTGCAAGAGACGAATCTGTTCACGGGTAGCCTGCGCGAGAACATTGCTTTTGGTCGTCCAGATGCAACGGATGAGGAGATCATGGCGGCAGCGCAGGCTGCTTCTGCAAATGAGTTCATTGAGCAGATGCCTGAGGGGTATGCAACGGCTGTGGGCGAGCGTGGCTCTACCTTGAGTGGTGGGCAGAAGCAACGCATTGCCATTGCGCGTGCGCTTTTGCTCGACCCACGGATTTTGATCTTGGATGATTCTACCAGCAGCGTGGACGTAGTGACAGAGGCGCGCATTCAGCAGGCATTGGATCGGCTGATGGAAGGGCGTACCAGTTTTGTGATTGCCCAACGCATTAGCACAGTCTTGAATGCAGACCTGATTTTGGTTTTAGAGAAGGGGCGCGTGGTCGCCAGTGGTCGTCATGCGGAGTTGATGGAGAGTAGCCCGGCTTATGTGGAGATCTATCGCAGCCAGTTGGTCGAAGACGCAGTTGCGCCCACGGAGGAAGAAGCTGTGGGAACAACTGAGGAGAAACCAGTGGTGACAACGCCTTAAATGGCGGTTGTAGATACTGGTTAACTGCTGGCGCGGCCAAAGATCTTTGGCGCAACATCTGCGAATAGAATTCTATGCCCATAAACCATAAAGGAGTGACTTATGTTTGGTAGTTGGCGTGGTCTCCTGGAACAGGAGACTGTTAAACCGACAAGTTCGGGTGAAACTCTGCGACGGCTGGCTGGCTACTTTCGGCCCTACTGGATTGCCTTGCTGGTTGTTTTGGTCTTGATGGTACTTGGCGCGTGGGTGCAGGTGCTTACCCCTGCGCTGACGGGGCAGGCTGTGGATTGTTACCTGGTCCCTGTTGTGGTGGGACCCGAAGCAGCAGAGCTAACAGGGGAGCAAGTCCCATCGGTAACGCAAGCCAGTTGTCTTTTTGAAATGCCGTCCAACCCGACGCGTGAGGATCTGTTGGGGGGATTGGGGCGTCTTGCTTTGGTGCTTGCTGGGTTGCAGGTTTTGGGCGCCCTGACTGGTGGAGGAATGTTCTATCTGATGGGCTGGGCTGGTAACCATGTGTTGCGTGAGTTGCAAGTGCGTGTATTTCATCAGATCCAGCGGCTTTCGCTGGGCTATTATAGCCGCCATGAGAGTGGCGACTTGATGAGTCGCATTATCAATGATGCCAGTACCATTCAACAGGCGGTTAGCTTTGCACTGGTGCAGGTGTTGAGCAGCATTTTGGTCATCGCTTGGATTGCCTACACAATGCTTACCTATAACTGGGCGTATGGCTTGCTGAGTTTGTCAGTCGTGCCACTTATGGCGGTGACGACGTTGTGGTTTAGCAATCAAGCGCGCAAAGCTTTCCGCCGCACGCGCCAGGAGATCGGCAATGTCAACGCTGAATTGGAGGAAGGCATTTCTGGCGTGCGTGAGGTTCAGGCCTTCAGCCGTGAATCTGCCAATATCGAGAACTTCCGTCTCAGCAATGCAGCCAATCGTGATGCCAACATTCGCGCAGTGACTTATACCTCTGCGTTGGCTCCTGCCTTAGAGGCTTTGGGCTATTTCGCCATTGCCATTGTGGCGGGCGTGGGTGGTTACTTCCTGTTGCGTGGACAGAGTTTGGGTGGCACAGCCGTATCGCTGGGGTTGATCGTTGTCTATCTGGGGTATGTGCAACGCTTTAATATGCCCATTCAGCAGATCAGTGTGTTGTGGACAAATCTGCAAAATGCAATTGCGGGTGCTGAGCGCATCTTTCAGTTGATTGATGAAGCCCCCGAGATTGTGGAAGTGCCAAACGCAAAGCCGATGCCTGCCATTCACGGTAAGGTTGTCTTTGACCATGTGTGGGCAGAATACACCCCTGGCGAGCCGGTTCTGAAAGATGTGAGCTTGAGTGCCGAGATCGGTCAGACGATTGCAATTGTGGGGCCTACGGGCGCGGGTAAGACGACAATGGTCAATCTGCTCCCCCGTTTTTATGATGTAACCAAAGGCTCGGTGACAATCGACGGGATAGATGTGAGCCAGGTTAAGCTCGACACACTGCGACGGCAGATTGGTCTTGTGTTACAGGATACCTTTCTATTTAGTGACACGGTCATGAACAACATTCGCTATGGTCGCCCTGAAGCCAGTGATGACGAAGTGATTGCCGCGGCCAAACTGGCGCAAGCGCATGATTTCGTTGAGCGACTGCCTGAAGGATACAATTCGATTTTAGGGGAGCGTGGGGGTGGCTTGAGCCAGGGACAGCGCCAGTTGTTGGCAATTGCGCGTGCCGCGTTGACTGACCCAAGCATCTTGATTCTGGATGAAGCCACAAGTAGCGTGGATACACGGACAGAACGCTTGATTCAGGCTGCGTTGGAGAAGCTTTTGGCAGGACGCACAAGCTTTGTCATTGCTCATCGCCTATCAACCATCCGCAACGCCGATCAAGTTTTGGTCTTGCGTGATGGGGAGATTGTGGAGCGCGGGCGACATGAAGAGTTGTTGGCACAACAGGGTGTCTACTATGACCTGTATATGAGCCAGTTCCGACGCCAAGAGGAAGTGATCTCTGCCAGCAGCAATGGCACGCAGCCACAATTGACGCCAGTTTT
>JBBQIG010000052.1:0-14235 GCA_038324715.1 Anaerolineae bacterium
GCAGAAGCTTGCCACAATTCGCCGCTATCAGCAGGATGTGAATGTTGACATAACGATATGTGGCGCTGTGGTAACTGGCATGACCGCGCCGGGGGGTCGCGTGGAGGGGTATGCCGCGGTGGGCGCAACCCGGTGGCTAGAGACGTTGCATGGAATGCGCGTTGATTTTAATCGCCTGTTGGCGCGTGTGCAGGCAGGCCCACCGCGTTAGATGCAAATTTGGTGGTCAGTTACTTCCAGTTCAACAGGCGAGCAATATTGCCGCCTTTAACCAGCGCGCGTTCTTCTTCAGTGTGATCTGGCATATGGGCATCCACGATTTGCGGCGTGCCACTACCCCAGACCAATCGCTCTGGGCCAAAGGCGGCGATGACTCGACGTGTGAAGGGTCGCACACTTGTGTAGAGTGGGGCGTCGCTGGCAAAGTGGTTCAGCCCCGACAACTTCATGTAGACATGCTCAAAGTTGGCAAGTTCTAACACATCGGCAAACTCTACAGCATTGCCCATGTGGGGTTCTGCCAGGTGGTCGATGAGGACGGGCGTTGTTGGAAAGTCCCTAATGCGTTCCGCTGCTTGGCGGGCGTAATTGGGACCGATGTGTAATTCGACAACTAGCCCAAACTCGGCGGCAGTCTGCCAAAGCGCGATGACGCCTGCATCATCAAAGCTGTTCAGGTATTGTTCTTTGCCGCGGTGGGCATGAAAACGCATGGCGACGATATTCGGCTCTTGCGCCACGAGTGATTTCAATTTAGCTGGGGCTTCAGGGTCATCTGGATAGAAGAGGGCGGTCGCCTTGAACCGGCTGGAATCGCGCTGGAGACATTCCAGAACTAGCCGGTGATCATCCCCGTAGGGTTCTGGGTGGACAAGAACAGCGCGGTCAATCCCATGCTGATCTAGACGCGCAATGTACTCATCCAAGGGATTGGCGCTGAATTGATCCGCGTTGGGCGTATAAACGGCTTTAGGATGAAAGGGATAGCGCGTTGTATCCGAACTAAACATATGTGCGTTCCACTCAATAATCATCGTAATTATCCTTTTTAGCCTTGTTCTAGTTTCTTAAGTTGGCTTGATTTGATAAGATACACCTCAGTTGATGGTGGAATCACGAGCAGTTTGACACCATCATTTGGCTCACAACTTGAGGTTGTTAGACCATAAACCTACGAATTCTGCGTGAGTTTTGTGAAAATGTTCATTTGCACATTTTGCACATAGACAGCGCAAACTAGATTGTAGTATAATCCACACTCCAAGTTTTGGGTTGTGGCACTATTCTCAACCTTTGCGCTGCGCAGCGCATTGGTCCAAAGTCGGACCCCTCTAATAACAGCCGGTTCAATGTTGAATCGCAAAGACACGCGCATCTTCTTCCGCTCCCGGACGAAGCGATCTAGCGTCTCCCTCTGTTCTCGCAGTTCCAATGGATAATTGTAACCACGCTCGGCGCGGTGAACTTGTCTTAGCTACTGACAAGGTTTAGACATGGTTTTTCAGCGCTGACGGTCTCAGTGACCGAGGAATTGTTTTTGTGGAAGTCGTGAACAATTTCACGATTCTGCATTTTTAGTTGTCCGCAACTTCTGGCGTAATCAATGCGGGTACTTGTCAAGGTAGCGTAGAAAACCCGCTGTGTAGACTTGTCCGCTTGCTGCTCATAGTAAAGGAGATAGAGTGTGAATGCTTCTATAAATGACGAAGCTGGTCACAAGGCAGGGCAGACGAGTCAAACTCGATCTGGTTTGCCAACCAAACAAGGCTTGTACGATCCTCGATTTGAGCATGACGCTTGTGGGGTCGGTTTTGTTGTGGATATTAAAGGCCGCGCGTCAAATGGCATTGTGACCGATGCGCTGACTGTGCTAAACAACTTGGATCATCGCGGGGCTTGTGGTGCCGAGGTGAACACGGGTGATGGAGCAGGGATTCTGCTGCAGATACCACACAAATTCCTGGTGAAAGTAACTCAAGCCGAGGGATTTGATCTGCCGGAGCAAGGTGCGTATGGGCTGGGGATGGTCTACTTATCCCAGGACGACGCCGTTCGCAGCCGCTGCGAGGCACTTGTGGAAAAGATCATCGAGGAGGAAGGGCAGACGCTTTTAGGCTGGCGCACTGTTCCCACCGATGGTTCGGGGCTGGGCAAGGCGGCACAGTCACGCCAACCCTTTGTGCGCCAACTCTTTATTGGACGCAACGACGCAACATTGCCCAAGACTGACAAGTTGGCCTTTGAGCGCAAGCTCTATGTAATCCGACGGCGTGCCGAGAATGCGGTGCTGCAAGCCGAGACAGAAGGGGAGAACTCTTGTGGTGATCTCCTCTACTTTGCTTCCTTCTCTAGCCGCACGGTGGTCTATAAGGGGATGTTGCTTTGCGCACAGGTGCAAGAGTTTTATCCTGACTTGTCGGACCCTGATGTTGAGTCGGCAATTGCGCTGGTTCACTCTCGCTTCAGCACCAACACCTTCCCCTCTTGGGAACGCGCCCACCCCTATCGTTACATCATTCACAACGGTGAGATTAATACATTACGCGGCAATGTCAATTGGATGACGGCGCGTGAATCGCTTTTGGCATCACCGCTGTGGGGCGACGATATTCAGAAGGTGCTGCCCATCATTGACCAGAGTGGTAGCGACTCTGCCATGTTTGACAACTGCCTCGAGTTCCTTGAACTCTCTGGGCGTTCATTGCCACATGTCATGATGATGATGATTCCAGAGCCGTGGTCGTTGCATGATGATATGGACCCTGACAAACGTGCCTTTTATGAATATCACTCCACATTAATGGAGCCGTGGGATGGGCCTGCTTCGATTGGCTTCACCGATGGCTCGATTGTGGGCGCTGTGCTAGACCGCAATGGTCTGCGTCCTTCGCGCTATTACGTTACCAAAGATGGTCGCGTGATTATGGCGTCGGAGGTTGGCGTGCTGAATATTGACCCGGCGAATGTGCTAGAGAAGCGGCGTCTGGAACCGGGGCGCATGTTCTTGGTGGATACAGTTCAGGGTCGCATTATCACCGACGAAGAACTGAAGATGGGCATGGCGCAGGAGCATCCTTATCAGGAGTGGATCAAGCAAAACCTGATTGAGTTGGATGAATTGCCCGCAGCCCATGATGTGCCGCGGACTGATCATGCCTCGGTCGTGCAGCGCCAACTTGCTTTTGGCTATACCTTTGAACAGTTACGCATGTTGGTTACTCCAATGGCGCGCGATGGCGTGGAGGCTATCGGTGCAATGGGCAACGACTCACCCCATGCGGTGCTGTCGGACATGCCCCAACTTCTCTATAACTACTTCCGCCAGTTATTTGCCCAGGTGACCAATCCACCAATTGATTCGATTCGTGAAGAACTGGTGACTGCGACGGATGTGATGATGGGAACAGAGTCGAATTTGCTCGACCCTCGTCCTGAAAGTTGTCACCAGATTCGCCTCAAGACGCCGATTCTGACCAATGCCGAACTTGCAAAGATTCGCCAGTTGGATCAACCGGGCTTCCGCAGCTTGACGGTACCCTTCCTCTTTCCCATTGCCGAAGGCGCGCAAGGGCTGGAGCGTCGCTTGGAGGAGATCTTTGCCTCCGTTGATCAGGCGATTGATGAGGGTTATACCATCTTCATTCTCTCTGACCGTGGGGTAAGCCAGCCGCAAGCGGCGATTCCTGCACTGTTGGCGACGGCGGGGCTGCACCATCACTTGATCCGCACTGGCAAGCGCACGCAAGTGACGTTGCTGGTGGAATCGGGCGAGCCGCGCGAGATTCATCACTTTGCTGTGTTGATTGGCTACGGCGCAACTGCCGTCAACCCTTACTTGGTCTATGAATCTGTAGACCACATGATTGAGGAAGGGTTGTTGTCCGCTGTGGATTACGAGACAGCGGTTTACAAATATAACAAAGCTGCCGTGAAGAGTGTGGTTAAGGTCATCTCCAAGATGGGCATTTCCACGATTCAGAGCTATTGCGGTGCTCAAATCTTTGAGGCGCTGGGTCTGAAGCAATCCTTTGTAGACAAATACTTTGCTGGTACACCCACACGGGTGGAGGGTATTGGCTTGGAGGAGGTCTTCGAGGAGGTTCTCATGCGCCATCGCCGGGCGTTCCCAGAGCGCTCGTTCAATGGTCATGAACTGCCTGCGGGTGGTGAGTATCAGTGGCGGCATGATGGCGAGCGCCATCTCTTCAACCCTCAGACCATTCATTATCTGCAACAGGCCGTTCGCACCAACAACTACGAGATGTTTAAGCGCTACTCAGGGTTGGTTGATGACCAGACGCGCGAGATCAATACGCTGCGTGGGTTGTTGGATTTCAAACTGCAAGCCGAACCCATTTCGATTGACGAAGTGGAGCCGATAGAGTCGATTGTCAAACGCTTCAAGACGGGCGCGATGTCCTACGGCTCGATCAGCAAGGAAGCGCATGAGACAATGGCGATTGCCATGAATCGCATTGGTGGCAAAAGCAACACGGGCGAGGGGGGTGAAGACCCCGCACGCTACGTGCTAGATGCCAACGGCGATTCGCGCAACAGTGCAATCAAGCAAGTGGCATCGGGTCGCTTTGGGGTGACAAGCCACTACTTGGTCAATGCCCAGGAGATTCAGATCAAGATGGCGCAGGGTGCCAAGCCGGGTGAGGGTGGTCAGTTGCCAGGGCGCAAGATTTATCCTTGGATCGCCAAGGTGCGTCACTCGACACCGGGCGTGGGGTTGATTTCACCGCCACCCCATCACGATATTTACTCGATTGAAGATTTGGCTGAGTTGATTCACGATTTGAAGAATGCCAACCACCATGCGCGTATTAACGTGAAGTTAGTTGCCGAGGTGGGGGTGGGGACAATTGCGGCTGGGGTGGCAAAGGGTCATGCCGACGTAATTTTGATTAGTGGTCACGATGGCGGTACGGGTGCATCGCCCCAAACCAGCATCAAGTATGCGGGTTTGCCCTGGGAATTGGGCTTGGCGGAAACGCACCAGACGTTGGTGCTGAATGACCTGCGTAGCCGCGTAGTCGTTGAAACCGATGGTCAGCTAAAGACGGGACGCGACTTGGCGGTGGCGGTGCTCTTGGGTGCCGAGGAGTATGGCTTTGCAACGTCGCCCTTGGTGGCGCTGGGCTGCATTATGATGCGTGTTTGTCACCTGGACACTTGTCCAGTGGGCGTGGCGACGCAAAACCCAGAACTGCGCAAGAAGTTTGTGGGCGACCCGCAGCACGTCGTCAACTTTATGTACTTCATTGCGCAAGAGTTGCGCGAGTGGATGGCGAAGCTAGGCTTCCGCACGATCAATGAAATGATCGGACGTGTGGATAAACTGGAAGCACGCAAGGCAGTCGATCACTGGAAGGCGCGTGGGCTGGACTTTAGCAACATCCTCTATATGCCTGATGTGCCGGATAGCGTGGGACGTTATTGCCAAATTCCCCAAGATCATGGGCTTGACCAGGCAATGGACAACCAAGTTTTGTTGAAACTTTGTGAACCTGCGCTGGCGAATGGTAAACGAGTGGCAGCAACATTGCCCATCCAAAATGTCAACCGCGTGGTGGGTACCATTTTGGGCAGTGAGATTACACGTCGCTATGGAGCCGCTGGGTTGCCCGAAGATACAATTGAACTGCACTTCCAGGGATCAGCAGGTCAGAGCCTTGGGGCCTTCATCCCCAAGGGGTTGACACTGGAACTTGAAGGGGATGCCAACGACTACTTTGGCAAAGGCATGTCGGGGGGCAAACTGATTATCTATCCCTCCAAGCAAGCAACCTTCAAGGCCGAAGAGAATGTAATCATTGGCAATGTAGCTCTCTATGGCGCAACGGATGGCGAAGCCTTTATTCGAGGCATGGCGGGTGAACGTTTCGCTGTGCGTAACAGTGGCGTCCGCGCTGTTGTTGAAGGCGTGGGCGATCACGGCTGTGAATATATGACAGGTGGTCGAGTGGTGGTGTTGGGTCGAACAGGGCGTAACTTTGCTGCGGGTATGTCGGGTGGTGTCGCCTATGTTTATGACGCTGATGAGACCTTTGCCTCTCGCTGCAACTATGAGATGGTAGATTTAGAAGCATTGGAAGATCCGGCAGAGATCGACGAAGTGGAAGCCATGATTCGCCGCCATTTTGAATACACCGATAGTGCTGTGGCGAAGCAGATGCTGGACGATTGGAGTGCGACGGTGGCTAAGTTTGCCAAGGTGATGCCGCGCGATTACAAGCGTATGCAAGAAGCCTATGCCCAGGTCGCTGCCGAGGGGCTTTCGGGCGATGATGCCGAAATGGCTGCCTTTGAGCTGAATAAGAATGACACGTCACGTGTGGGTGGTAACTAAACCGATTATATGCTCCGGCAGAATGGGACTCTTTAAAAGTTGCATTCTGCTGGTAAGACCAAATGAAAGCATGTTTTGGAGATAATGAGTAATACAACTGTTTTTGAAAAGGATAGTCGAGAGGTCGTTGGGGCGACTGAGGTTGCCAACCCGTGGGATACAGCGCGCCAGCAATTGGACAGGGTGGCTGATCGTATTGATTTGGATGCGGGTATTCATGCCCGCCTGCGCCAGCCACGCCGGTTGATGGAAGTTGCCGTGCCCACTCGCATGGATGATGGCAGTACGCAAGTCTTTACAGGCTATCGTGTACAACATAGCCTTGACCGCGGCCCAGGTAAGGGGGGATTACGCTTTCATCCTGATGTAACCATGGATGAAGTCAAGGCACTTGCTATGTGGATGACCTGGAAGTGTGCTGTCGTCAACATTCCTTATGGTGGTGCAAAGGGTGGCATTACTTGTAATCCTAAGCAGATGTCACTCCTTGAGATTGAGCGTATGACCCGACGCTTTGTTGCTGAGATTGCCCCGATTATCGGGCCAGAAACAGATATTCCTGCGCCTGATGTCAATACAACGCCGCAAATTATGGGCTGGTTTATGGATGCCTATTCTAATTTGGTGGGGAAACGTACTCCGTCGATTGTGACAGGCAAGCCGTTGGACGCTGGCGGCTCTGAAGGGCGCACCGAGGCGACGGGTCGCGGGGTGATGATTAGCGTGCAAGAGACGAGCCGTCGCATCAACTTGAATCTAGAGGGTGCGCGGGTGGTTGTGCAAGGCTTTGGCAACGTGGGGCAGTATGCTGCCGATCTGCTGGAAAGTGAAAATGGCACGATTACCGTTGCCGCCAGCGATTCCAGTGGAGGTGTCTACAATGCCGAGGGACTTGATGTGCAACAGTTGCGCCGCCTGAAGGATGAGGGTGGGCAGGTCACTGACTATACCGAAGGTGACCGTGTGAGTAACGAGGAACTGTTGGAGATCGAATGTGAGGTCTTGATACCATCGGCGCTGGAAAATCAGATTACGGCGAGCAATGCTGAGCGAATTCATGCCAGAATTGTCGCCGAAGGAGCCAATGGCCCGACTACACCTGAAGCCGACCAGATTTTGCATGATCGAGGAATTATTGGGATCCCTGATATTCTTGCCAATGCGGGTGGTGTTACCACATCCTATTTTGAGTGGCTACAGGGAATGCGACATGAATATTGGCCGCGTCACAAAGTGATCCACCGCCTAGAGGAAACTATGCGCCGAGCGACGACCGAGGTTTGGGATGTCTACAGCGCTGAGAAGGTGGATATGCGCTTGGCTGCTTACATGGTGGCTGTGCGACGAGTTGCCAACGCAATACGAGCGGCTGGCGTTGCCTAACCAGTCAACAGAATAAGGGGGAAAGCATGGGAAAGCCAACCGGATTTATGGAGTTTGCTCGCGAGACACCTAGTGAACGCAGCTTGCATGAACGGGTTAACGACTGGAACGAGTTTCATATTCATCTGACGGATACGAAACTGCGTGAACAAGGTGGACGCTGCATGGATTGCGGTATTCCCTTTTGTCACACGGGCAAGATGATTAACGGGATGGCCTCTGGGTGTCCTGTCAATAACTTGATTCCAGAGTGGAATGATTTGGTCTATAGGGGATTGTGGCGCGAGGCGCTTGACCGCTTGCACAAGACCAACAACTTCCCAGAGTTTACGGGACGGGTCTGCCCTGCGCCATGTGAAGGCTCCTGTACACTGGGAATTATTGATCCCCCTGTGACGATCAAGACCATTGAAGCTGCTATTATTGACAAAGGCTTTGAAGAAGGTTGGGTGGTTCCTCATCCGCCTGAACAACGCACAGGTAAGAAGGTGGCGGTGGTTGGCTCTGGCCCTTCGGGTTTGGCTTGCGCTGCCCAGCTTAACAGCGCGGGTCACAGTGTGACTGTCTATGAACGAGCTGATCGCATTGGTGGCTTGCTCATGTACGGTATCCCCAATATGAAGCTGGATAAGGATCTTGTTCAGCGCCGCGTGGATCTGCTCGCTGCCGAGGGGGTGACTTTTGTTACCAATTGTGAAATTGGCAAGAACATTTCTGCACAACAACTACGCAATGAATTCGACGCCATTGTCTTGTGTTGTGGGGCAACCAAACCACGCGACCTGACTGTCGAAGGGCGGGAGTTGAAGGGCATTCACTTTGCGATGGAGTTCCTCCACGGCAACACCAAGAATCTCTTGGATAGCCAATCGCAGGTGGAGAAAGTCTATGCTCTCAATGGTCATGCACAGAATGGGCATGTGCAAAATGCTCTTATGCCAAATGGTCACTTTGAAAACGGGCACTCTGAAAATGGTCACTATCCAAACGGCCATGTCAGCCCCCAGCTATCCGCAGCGGGCAGAGATGTGATTGTGATTGGGGGTGGCGACACGGGCACTGACTGTGTGGGTACTTCCTTGCGTCATGGCTGCAACAGCATTAGCCAGTTTGAGATTTTGCCCCAGCCCCCGATGAGCCGCGCTGCGGACAATCCCTGGCCTGAATGGCCCAAGGTCTACAAGCTGGACTATGGGCAGGCTGAGGCTGAGGCACGCTTTGGACATGAGCCACGCACCTATTTGATCTCCACCAAGCGCTTTGTGGGGGACGAAAACGGCCATGTCAAAGAGTTGCACACGGTCGATATTGAGTGGGCAAAGGATGACAATGGTCGTTTCTTCCCGCGCGAAGTACCTGGTACCGAGCGCGTGTGGCCTGCTCAATTTGTCTTGCTGGCGTTGGGCTTTCTGGGGCCAGAGGAGAGCATTGTGGAGCAACTTGGGTTGGAGAAAGATCCACGCTCCAATGTGAAGGCCGAGTATGACCACTTCCACACCAGTGTGGAGGGCATCTTTGCTGCGGGCGATATGCGCCGCGGGCAGAGCTTGGTCGTGTGGGCGATTAACGAAGGACGTGGGGCTGCGCGCGAATGTGATCGCTGGCTCATGGGCGAGACACAACTGCCATAAGCAAAAGCATGTACAAGCATAAATGCATGACGATAAACGGCGACCTCCAATGGGGTCGCCGTTTATGATTGGGTTAGCAACCCAATTGATGTTCTTTGGTTGGTACGCAGCTAATGGCTTTGGTCTGCAAAGTTCCACCATAGGTGCGTGCCGACAATTCCGGCTAGACCTGTAAGGAACACAATCCAATAGCTTGCCGGTTCAAGGATGGCATCTGGATCCCCCGCTGCCCCTGCATAGAGGGCTGGCACAGCCCAGGGGAAGTAACCTCCCCAACCCGCGACAGCAAGCACATTGGCAAAGAGCACAAACAGGATCGCCACACCCAATGGCAACAGATAGCCCCTGCCAATGCTGGCAAAAAACGCCACCGGGGTCATCACTGCCACCACAAGAATGGTGGTAAACGCGACATGCCCAACCCCTTGCAAGATCAGTTCGCTGGTTGCCGACGGTAGCCCGACAAGCGCACCGAGGATCAGCGCCACCACAGTCACGAGCGCGGTAAGTCCCACGAACCAGATCACTGTTACGATGAACTTTGCCAGCAGAATCGTCCAGCGCGATGTTGGCAAAGCCAGTAGATCCTTCAGTGTTCCATCGGCAAACTCACGTCCAAAAACCCAGGCACCGATGAGGCTGAAAAGGAAGATGCCACCGACCGCAATGCCCTGCGCGAGAATGGAGAGAAAGGTCGCCCAATCCGCCGTACCCGCTATCATTTGCGCCTTCGTGCTGATCAACCCGGCGTTGCGCGCCAACTCTGGATCTTTGAGAATGATCATAAAGAAGGCATCGATCAGCGGCAGAAGTAGGAAGCCCACTGCTGTAAAGAACGGCATTCGGGAACGCGCTGCCTTGCGTAATTCGATCCAGAGGGCGT
Organism: Anaerolineae bacterium; assembly: GCA_038324715.1. GTDB lineage: Bacteria > Chloroflexota > Anaerolineae > Caldilineales > Caldilineaceae > QEUY01. The sequence continues at coordinate 10,253 of JBBQIG010000052.1, forward strand.
TAGACAGATTGTCCATTGTGCATTTCTCCGTTGTGCATTTCTCCATTCAAGGCTCCGTTGTTCAACCCGATCAGCCGGAGGAAATAGTGTTCAAGCCCTTCCTCTTCGACCATTAACTGCGTGGGGGGCGTTGATGCCCGAACCAGCAGCGTGGCGATTTCGTCTGGACAGTTAATTGCTGTGGCATCCGTCAGTTCGATGGAGCCATCCTGGGCAAGTGTCGTTGGATGTCCCACGGCACTTAATGCTGAACGGGCTGCTTTTGTGTCGCGCGCACGCACGACTAGACGCCGGTGGCGGTTGCGCTTCAACTCCTCATAGTTCAACTCTTGAAGCAGTCTCCCCTCATGAATAATGCCGATTCGTTGGGCAAGCAGCGATACTTCACCTAAGATGTGACTCGACATTAAGATGGTGACACCCTGCTGTTGGGTCAGTTCAAGTAATAGTTCGCGAATCTCAACAATGCCTACTGGATCTAACCCATTGATCGGCTCATCTAAGATGAGCAATTTAGGGTTGTGCAACAGCGCTTTTGCCAAGCCAAGTCGTTGTGCATTGCCCTGGGAAAGCAGACCCGCGCGCCGATCGGCATAATTCGATAGCCCCAGCCGCTCAATCACCTGACTGATTGCCTGACGTTCCGTGCCAGGATGCAGGCGACGTGCGACCTCTAGATTTTCATAGACCGTCAACTCTGGGTAGGCATGGGGTGTTTCCACCAAGTAACCGACGGATGCCCAGGGTTGGCGGCTGCCCAAACGTACCTGTGTACCAAGCACGGTGACTGTTCCCGAAGTCGGTTTGATCATGCCCAACAACATGCGGATTGTGGTCGTTTTTCCAGCGCCATTCAAGCCGAGGAATGCGTAGATTTCGCCTTCATCCACCTGTAAGGAGATCTCATTGACCGCAGTCACCTTGCCATAGCGCTTTACCAGATCAGTTGTTTCAATTGCGTGATTCATTGTTTTGCTCATTCAGTTCTTTGGTTAAGAGGCGCGCTACATCTTGCGCCTCAAGCTCGATCTCACCTAAGCAGAAGGCAGCAATAAGTTCTAGAAGCAAGTTGACGGTACTGGTCAAACTGCCTGGGCCGAAATCGTCCTCATGTAGGCTCGTGAAGAATGCGGCATACATCAGCCCGCTAATCTGCTCCCGAGCCGCTTGAATGGGAATTCCCGCACGTTGGCAGCGGGAGATCAATTCCGTGATGAATTCTTGGTCACTCTCCATGTGCCTCTGCAATTTTTCAGCAGGAACACGCCGCGATAGAAGTTCATAATCTCCCTGCGTAAAGATGCGTAGGATGGGAATGGTCTTCCACAGGCTAAACGCCTTTTGGAAAACGGCAACCAATCGCGCACGAGGCGATGACCCAGGCTCTTCAATCACCTTGAGGACACTTTGGCGGAAGTTCAACTCCGCTTCTTCGACAACATCCATGAGCAGTGATTCCTTGGACTCATAGAAGAGGTAGAAGGCTCCTTTGGAGATTCCTGCGCCTGTGGCAAGTTCTTCAACACTGGTTTTACGCAGACCAAAGGCGGAAAAGTGTTTGTGACCCTGCTCTAACAGGCGGTCGGTAATCAGTTTTTTTTCGCTTTCTGTAAAAGCTTTTGGCATAGTGGCTCTTCTTGTTTTTCGGTTGTATCTGTATGACCATATCGTAAATATGGTCACTGAAGATTATAGACCCCTTTTATACTTTGTCAAGTAGCAATTTTGTACCGGGTCTGTCAACGACTTAGGCGAATCGAGCAAAAGGGTCTCTGTCATTCCGTAGGAATGACAACTTGTCTGTGGTAGTTGGTGAATGCTTGAGGCGCGCCGAGTAAAGAGTGTGCATTGCCAGCCGCGCACCTTCGGCGTATAATGCTTTTAGAGCACAATGATTCCTCGCTCTATGAAAACCCTGCACATCCGTTGCGGTAGCTTTATTTAGCTACTGCTCCAAGTATTTGTTGCACTACTTAACGACTAACTTTCCACAAAAATAAAAGTTGACAGGATCTATGGAAAACGAAACCAAGAAGCGAGTCCTTGTGACCGGCATGAACGGTCTGATTGGCTCTGCCATGCGACGCATTTTAGGTGATAAGTATGAGTGGTCGGCACTCAACCGACGCGATCTGCCGGGCGTGCCGACTCTGCCAGCTGACATTGCTGATCTTGAGGCAATTCGTCCAGCCTTTGAGGGCATTGATACCGTCGTGCATTTGGCGGCAAATCTCGATGTGAATGCCACATTTGATCAGTTGTTAGAACCGAATATCGTGGGGACTTACAATGTCTTTGAGGCGGCGCGTGCCGCGGGCGTGAGGCGGGTGATCTTTGCCAGCTCTGGTGCTACCGTAGCAGGGGTACACCAAGACGAGCCGTTTAAGACATTGGTTGAAGGGCGATATAGCGATGTGGGGGGTAGTTGGCCTATGCTTACCCATGAATCTACACCACGTCCCATGCAACTTTATGGGGTAACGAAGGTCTTTGGCGAGGTATTAGCGCGCCATGTGGTGGACACATCCCCAATGTCGATCATTTGCTTGCGCATTGGCTGGGTAGGGGCAGAGGATTATCCCCATGCCCCGGCGCATTGGGCCAACTGGTGTAGCCAACGCGACGTTGTGCAGATGATCGACCGCTCTATTGAAGCGCCCGACAGCTTGCGCTTTGACATCTTCTTTGTCACCTCGAATAACAAGTGGAGCTATCGAGACCTTGAACATGCCCGCAACGTGCTGGGCTATGAACCTCAAGACAACGCCGAAGACCATCGTCAGTAATTAAATAACTCGCCAACCAACGCTCCCAAGAGCAGATGCCCTTGGGAGCGTTATCCTCTTGCCAGGAGTCAAACCCCATGCGTATTAAACAGTCAATTTGTTATCCACTTTTCATGCCCAAAGAGATGGCCTTGGCAGATTTGGTCGCGGTGGCGGCGGAGATCGGCTATCCTGCGATTGAGTTGTGGTCGCGCAATGAAGACTTTGAGGAAGTGATGGATCTCGCCAAGCGGCACAAGCTTGCCGTCGCTTCGATGAGTGGACATATGTCGCTGCCCGATGGGCTGAATAAGCGTAGCAACCATGATCGTATTGAGGAAGAGCTGCGCGCCTCAATTGATGTTGCTGCCCAACATGGCATTCCAGGGCTGATCTGCTTTAGTGGCAACATTCAGCCGCACCAGAGTGAAATTGAGGCGATCACCGCGATTGCCGATGGGTTGGCACGGATTGCACCCTATGCCGAGGAAAAGGGTATTAACCTGAATTTGGAATTGCTCAACTCGAAGATTGACCACGCTGGCTACCAAGCAGACCATTCCTCTTGGGGCGCGGCAGTCTGTGAGCGCGTCAACAGCCCGCGCGTCAAGATGCTCTTTGATATTTATCACATGCAAATTATGGAAGGCGATCTGATCCGCAACATTCGCGCCTATGCCAAGTGGATTGGTCATTATCATACGGCGGGCGTGCCAGGACGAAATGATCTGGATGACACCCAGGAGATCAACTATCGCGGCGTTTGCAAGGCCATTGCACAGACGGGATATGATCTCTATGTGGGGCATGAGTTCCGTCCGAAGAGTGATCCGATTGCGTCGCTGCGTGAGACATTTGCCATTTGTGATCAGGACGCCTAACTGGTGTAGATTCTCTGAATTTTTGAATAGTAAAGGAATAAATGCTGTGAAGCGAGCGATGGTGACGTGGGGAGGCTGGGAAGGCCATGAACCCCGCAAGTGTGCAGAGATTTTTGTAGATGTACTGCGCACTGAAGGGTATGAAGTTGAATTGTATGATACGTTGGATATCTATCTGGATGCCGACAAGATGGCGAGCTATGACCTAATTACGCCCGTGTGGACGATGAGCACCATCACCAAGGAGCAGGAGAAGGGGTTACTCGATACCATCAAGGCGGGGACAGGGTTGGCTGGCTGGCACGGTGGCATGGCTGATTCCTTTCGCCAGAATACC
>JBBQIG010000053.1:0-14011 GCA_038324715.1 Anaerolineae bacterium
ACTCAAGATAAATTCCTCTGTATGGACTGCGGGTACTCTGGCCTTGCAGATCATATCGCTGCGTGGAATATTTCGCGCAGGGCACTTCTCAGTGTGCCAAACGTCTCGACTACGGGTGTAGTCTTTTGCCCCGTAGCGTCAGGGACAAGCCCACGTGCTTCAGCCGTGGGTAACTGACAGGATGGTAGGCGAGATAAACCAGACAGTGGAGAAAGCACAGTGGAGAAAGCATGGACAACGGAACTCCCCTCATCTACGACCTCGCCATCATCGGCGGCGGCAGCGCAGGCTTGACCGCGGCCTCGGTAGCACGCGCTTTGGGTGCCCACGTGGCGCTGATTGAAGGCCAGCACACCGGCGGCGAGTGCACCTGGACTGGCTGTGTGCCTAGCAAGGCGCTGCTGTCAGTCGCCAAGCTGGCTCACCAGATGCGCCACGCCGCGGACTATGGCATCCAAGTGGATGACGTTGCGGTGGACTTTGGCGCGGCTATGGACTATGTCCACCGCATCGTCCGCGAAATTTACGCAGAGGAGACACCCCAGGCATTGCGCTCACAGGGCCTGCATGTCTATGAGGAGTATGCCCACTTTATCGGTGACCACACGGTAGCCCTCAACAATGGTACGCACCTTGCTGCTAAGAATTTCCTCCTCTGTACGGGGGCCAAGCCGCGCGTACCAGAGGGATTCACGAGCGTCCCCTATCTTACCAATGAGACACTCTTTGAACTGAAGGAGCAACCGCGCCACCTGATGATTGTGGGAGGTGGGCCGGTGGGCGTTGAGATGGCGCAGGCCTTCCGGCGGCTTGGGTCGGCTGTAACAATCCTGAGCCGCACGGATCAGATCTTGCCGCGCGATGAGCCGGAGGCTGCACAGTTGCTCATGGACATTTTGCAAAGAGAAGGGGTGACGATCAAACTGGGCGTGGCGGCTGAACGGGCAAGTGGATCTGCCGGTGACATGACGGTACATCTGGAGGATGGTACCACGGTCACAGGCGATGTGCTGTTGCTGGCGGTGGGCAAGACGCCCAACCTTGAAAAACTCAACTTGGCCGCCGCCGGGGTGGAGACCCAGAAGGGCAAGCTTGTCTTGGATGAACGGCTACGCACCACCCAAGAGCATATCTATGCGGCTGGTGATGTGGTTGATGGTCCTAAATTCACCCATTATGCGGGTTGGCAGAGCGTGCAGGCGGTACGCAGCATGCTTTTGCCTGGCACGCCCAAGATCAAGCGCGCCGTTGTGCCTTGGACTACCTTTACCGATCCCGAAGTAGCGCACACCGGTCAGACAGAGAAACAGAGCCGTGAAGAGTACGGCAGTCGTGTGCGCGTAACTCAGCTACCAATGACGCGCTCCGACCGTGCTATGGTTGAGGGCAAGCCCACCGGCTTTATGAAGCTGGTGCATAAGCGCGATGGGCATCTGCTGGGGGCAACCATTGTCGGCATGGGCGCAGGTGAGATGATCAATGAGTGGACGAGGGTCTTAGAGAAAGGCGGGCGGGTGTGGGATGCCGCGGGAAGCATGCGCGTCTACCCCACTCAAGGTACAGCCAATGTGGCGCTGGCAACGGAGCAGATCAAGGGGCAACTGGATGCGGGTCTACTAGGCCGCACCCTCCGTTGGATCAGTCATTTGTCTAGCTGACTAGACTTACTCTGTGCCTGAATGCCCCTACGGCTGATCCCCCTGGCGCAGCCGTGCATTGATCAGTTCGAGTGCTGTGGGAAGTTCCCAGATGCCGTCGATCACAAGATGCGCTCCGGCAGCGGCGAGGGTGGCGCGGGCATGGCTGCGGCGTGCGACTTGCTCGGCAGGGGAGAGCGCGTTAAATTCTGCCTCACTCAATCCCACCTCATTGCCACTCTGTGCCACGGCAACTGTCCACGCGCCGGCATTCAGTCCTGCCTCCACATCGGGAACCGTATCCCCCACCGCGACCACGGCTGACGGTGGATAGATGCCCAACGTCTCCATTGCACGATAGATCATCCAGGGAGCAGGACGACCTGCCGCCACTTGGTTGGCGGAAACTGTGAACTCTGGCGCGTAGCCCTGAAGCGCAGCCGCTTGGCGCACCACCTCCATCGCTTCCACAAAATAGCCGGTGGAGGCAGCCACGCGCACGCCCATCTGTTGCAGCGCGTCCATCGTTTCACGCGTGCCAGGGATCAACGATGTATAGTTTTTGAGCACTGCCAGCAGCAGTGGCACAAAGGCTTCATACATGGCATCCACATCCGCGGGCTGCATGGGTTGCCCGTGGGCAGCTTGCCAGCGCGCGGCAATGGCGGGATGGCGACCCAGCGTTGCGATGTGCTTGCGTTTTTCCATGCCCATCGGCCCGCGCGCCTCCACCATGCTGATCTCCACCCCTTGACGGTGAAAGCCTTCCACAAAGACCGCGGCGGGAGCCACACAGCCATAATCGACCGTTGTCCCTGCCCAATCAAAGACGGCAAGCTGCAACGGCCCGCGATAGCTGCGACGAAAGACAAAACTCATCTTCAATGGCTCCTTGTTATTGCAAAGTTAGTGTTAGTGCGAAATTAGTGCGAAAAGGTTGATAGCAGCGTCCCTAGCCTCCTCTGGCTTCGGGTAACTCCACTTGCATCTCTGCCAGCGTGGCGCGGATGGCTGCCAACAGCGCCTCGACATCGGCGGTGAAGATGCGTCCGATATGTCCCACGCGGAAGCAATCGACTTGGCTGAGTTTGCCGGGGTAAATCAGATGCCCACGTGCGCTGAGCGCAGCGTAAAAGCTGGCAAAGTTGAAGTGTGGGTGCTTGGGATAGTAGAAGGCAGTAATAATATAGCCTTGATGTTGCGGCGCAAGATAGCGGCGGAAGCCCAGCGCATCCATCCCCGCGCAAAGCAGTGCATAGTTCTGCTGATAGCGCCGTGCGCGACCCTCGATACCCCCTTCAGCCTCTAGCTCCAGCAATGCTTGATGAAACGCAAGCAGCGCATGTGTCGGCGGCGTGAAGCGAAACTGTCCAGTGGTCTCTAGCCCTTGGTATTGCGCCAGCAGATCAAGGCTCACGCTGCGTGCATAGCCGCTTGTGGTGAGCAGGTGCGCGCATCGTGCCAGCACAATGGCAAAGCCCGGTACACCCTCAATGCACTTGTTGGACGAGGTGAGCAGATAATCAATGTGTGAAGCCGCCAGGTCAATCGGCACTGCGCCGAAGCTGCTCATGGCATCCACAATATAGACCCTGTTCACTCCGTCCCTGTTCACTTCGTCCCCTTGACCTAGATTACCCATTTTGCCTGATTCGGCAACCACCTGACCGACAGCCTCAATCGGGTTAAAGATGCCGGTGGTGGTCTCACAATGCACAATGGCAACATGGGTAATGGCTGGATCGCTCTGCAATGCGTGGGCGATGGCGGCAGGCTCAATCGGCTGCTCTTCGCCACTCTCCACTGTGACCACCGGAATCTGCAAAACATCTGCCATCTGCACCATGCGCCGCCCATAGGCCCCGTTGACCGCCACTAGCAATTTGCCCTCTGCGGCAAGGGTCGAGCCGAGGACAGACTCTACACCAAAGGTGCCGCTGCCTTGCATGAGAATTGCTGTGTAGTGCGCGGGATCTGCGCCGGTAAGTTGCAACAGGCGCGCACGTATATCCGCCACCAGCGCCACAAACTCCTCATCACGCGAGCCAAGATCGCGCAACATCGCCTGTTTCACCGTACGGCTCGTGGTTAAGGGCCCAGGGGTAAAGAGGGTTTTGTCTTTTGATGTAGGTAATAGTGATGTAGGTAATGGTGATGTAGGTAATGGAGGGAAGAATGAGGGCAAGTCGTGTGCTTTCATCGGGTTCAGATTTCTCGGGCATGGTTAGATGGTTGCAGCGCAGAGAAGTTATTGTACACACGACCCTGCGACTGACGCTATTCAGCGTTGCCGGTGTTGTAGAGCCGTGTGCAGACGCGGCAGCGATCAACGAAAATCGCCTCGGAAGCATCACGATGCCGTGATATTTCCGAGGCGATGAATTGTGTGACATTCACAACCGCTATTGTTAGCTAGTCTGGGCTGGGAAGTGGTTGGGAGATTGATCTGCCAATGTGAGACTAGTCTCTTGCCCTTCAATCCACTCATCCCCCGACGTGGGTGTCCAGAGCAGAGCCGGTGCAAAAGGATCCATTGGATAGCAGAGCAACAGTTCGGTCTCTAGATCCAGATCTCTTGGTCCCTGTGCTGAATTGAGCGAACCGGCAATTGAGTCTGAATCGTACTCCTCCCACTGCTGAGAATGCTCGAACCAATCGAGGGCGAGCCATCCCACCAATGTAAGTCCGAAGATAATCGAACCCAACCAAATAAACTCGTTGCCTTGCATGGGTGTAACCTCCTCTGTTCAAAGTGCTTGATGCCCTGAACTATCCTTGAGTTAGGAGAATTAGGAGTCAAGCCACGTAGCGTAGCACATGACCTGTGAGATCTATGTATCTCGGTCTATATCCGGTCTATATCCGGTCTATATCCGGCCTATATCCGGTCTACTCATACGGTTTATCATCTAAGACTGGTATCTTTGCTGCGGGTGTGCGAATTATAGCGGTAGCTGTTCACGAACAGAGTCGCTACACAGCAACAAGTGCAGAGGTACAAAGGTGCAGCAATCAGGTTGCAGTAATCAGGTCACACTGGTGTGCGGTGATTTTACACCTATGCGACCTTGTGTGCAAATGCCATTTTTTACCCCCAACTGCCCTCCCAATCTACCACTACGGAAACAGCAAGAATTGCATTGTTGGACGTCAAAGTTGAGAAATTTCATTTTATAATTGCCACAGATTGCCGCGTCACGAGCTTCTCCTTCAAGTATCTCCTTGCGGATCTCCTGTGAGAGATATATCACCCTCTGTATAGAGCCTCTATACCTTTATCCCTATGATTGTCACCTTGATCAGCCTATGCTTGGGCATGTGACAGCGCAGTCTTGTAACAAAGGCTATTTATCTGTGAAGGGAAATTTGCTCGGTGTCACCACTGGGCTTCCTTTTTTGTCACGTGAGAGGCTTGTCAAACGACAAGTTAGCAGCGCAATATCCAGTTGCTCCTGCCGCTTAACGCTCTGATGCTTCTGATATCGGCGTTCAAGAGGTTTTTGATAGCCGCCTATATGCTGGCGCTGATCTATTTAGCCCAAGCGCAGGTGAGAAATTCAATTTGTTGTCAGGAAGCTCATGGCTAGGCAATTGGTATCGCGTAGGCAACTTGTAGTTATCTTGTAGTTATACGGTGAACGTACGAGGTTAGGGTTTAAAGCAAATGGCTGAAACTGTTCAGTCAAACAAAAACAAAGAAGGAGATAAACAGATGATCAAGCGAAGCAAATCCATGGGTGCACTACTATCATCATTCGTTGCTGTGACACTCTTGCTCAGCGCATGCGGTGGCGATAATGAAGAACCAATAGTCGTACCAGCCACGGGTGTAGACGCGGATGTGATAGTTGAACCCGTTGAAGAAGACGTGATAGTTGAACCCGTTGAAGAAGAAGTGGTTGAAGAAGATGTAGACGTCGAAGGCGATATTGAGGGTGATGTCACGGTGATTACTTCTACCGAAGTGATCACGGGCACAGAGGTTACAACTGACATTGTCGTAACGACAGATACTGTTGTTCTCGAGGAGAGTATAATTACCACTGTCATTACCGCTACCGATATTGTGAGCGATGTAATCGAAACGTCTGATACTTCTACCTCAACTGAGTCGGAGGTTATTACTGACAGTACACAATTAGAGACCGACGTTGAGACTTCAGAAGCCGAGGTTGACGTAGATGTCGATATCATCGAACCCACGCCAACGGTTCTCGTTGAACTTACTCGGGTTGTGACTGACACAATCATTGTTACAGAAACTTTTGAGGTTGAGGTGACCCCAACACCCTAGCTAAAACAGTAGTAGTTGCTGAGAATATGTAGAAGATCTATTTAGACGGTCTATCTATAGGAAAGAATGCCCGTTGCAATCGCGCAACGGGCATTCTGCTGCCTAGATTACGAGATAGACGGATCCGATAGACGGATCCGATGTGCTCACCTCACTGCTTGCAGTCAATAGTAGGGCATTACCTGAGATAAAGATGGCAGCCTCTTGTTGCAAGAGGTTTTATAACAGGAGACGCGATGACAGTGGTCGACCATAATTTAACACGCTACGATGCGCCGGTAACATTGCCGCCCTATCTCAATCCATTACCGCGCACGGTAACTCGTAAGAATGTCTTTGTCCTGAATGAAGGAGGTAGAACTGCTGCTGGACGCAGGTGAGCATCGCCAGCACTTGGCCTTCGAGTTGCCCGACGCCAAGCTCTGGTCACCTTCCGCGCCAAATCTCTATCAATTGGTCGCCCAGCTTACTTACCCCACGGATCATGTTTCACAAATTGAAATCCGCTTTGGCTTGCGTCAAATCGAGGCGCGCGGGAGTATATCTATCTAAACGGTGAACGTATTTATCTGGATGGTATTCTCTACCAGCCCGCTGCGTCCACCATTGAGGAGATGCGTCGTCATGTCTATGGGGTGAAGAAGTTGGGGTGTAACTTGTTGCGGGTGCATATTTCTGGAATTGACCCGCGTATTTATGAGCTAGCCGACGAACTCGGTATGCTCGTTTGGGTCGAGGTACCCAGTCTCCATCAATCCAGCGCGCGCAGCCGCGCCGAACATTGGGCGGAGCTTCAGCGTATGCTCATTCACTCACATTTGTTCGCACTCTTCTGTTGTAATTCTGAGCCTATACAACGAAGATGGGGGCGTACAGGATATTGCGACCAGCAGCGAAGCACGCGCCTATATCATTGAGACCTATGAGTACCTCCAACTCCACGATCCACAATTCCTGGTTGTGGACAATGACGGCTGGCAACATATCTCCATCGAAGGACGACTGGTCTCTGACCTGCTAACAGCCCATCTATATCAGACTGATGTAGAGAATTGGCGCAACGTACTCGATCAATTGGTGGCTGGGGAGCACGAGAAGGTGGCTGCGCTGCCGCTTATGATTTGTGATCCCTACTTTTATGGGGGACAGGTGCCACTTCTGGTGAGTGAGTGGGGAGGTTTTGGGTTTGCGATATACGGAGGCCCAGATGAGCTGGTTAGCCGTGCCGAGCGCATCCGTGCCTTCAAGCGTGAAATGGTCAAGCGTCCGATTGCTGGTGACGTCTATACACAAGCCACCAATATACACAAGCCACCAACATTGAGGAAGAGATCAACGTCTGTTAGACCCGCACACAGGCGAATTGCTCGTTCCTCCGGGTTTGCTCTCTTCTGACGAAGCCGAATAGACGAATAAGCAGCCGCATTACATCAATAGACCCTGTATGAATCCTGTATAAATCAGACTGTGGGTACACAACAACTCGCTCTTTAATAGCGAGCTATTGTGTACCCACATGATCCTTCACCACCTCAACATCCTCGCGTACTGATTCAGTTGTCTGCTTTGGTATAGCACGCACTTTCTTGAGGCGAACCATGCCCCAGCGGGCCAAAAGTGCGCCCTCAATCAGTACCAAAAGCCCCACAAGCAAAGCTGCAAGCCAGAAGGGCATCACCGTTATGGCAAGGAGAACCAGTGGCAAGCCAATCATGAGCACAATAAACCCAGTATAGAGCAGGATCCCGCCGCCTGCCACCATCGCCGCAGCGCGCCCGGCCTTCGACAACTTCTCCTTCATCTCCGTCCGTGCTAACTGAATCTCTTTGCGCCAGAGGGTACGCCAGTCATCGATTAACCCATCCACCAGTTGACCTAGCGAATGATTAGCTAGGCCTGGAGACCCCACTGCGCCGATTGGTACTTGTATGCGTGAAATTGTCTCTGATCTTGCTGCTGTCCCTTTCGCGGACCAGGTTGTGCCACTGGTTTGCATTCGAGAAGCTCTGAAAGTTCGCTGGCTTTTGTCCCCGCCAGCAGCCTGTGCCGCGGGCTTGTTCGCCTGAACTTGCTCACGCGCGATAGCATCTTCATCCGGGTATACCCCTTCACCTAGGCGCGTGGCATAGACCTGGACGTACTCTGCACCAAAAAAGAAGATCTGTGCCGAAAAGTAGAGCCACAGCAGGAGCACGATGATCGAACCCGCGGCACCATAGACGGACGTCCCACTCTGCCTGCTCAAATACCAACTGAGTACGAGTTGGCCCACCACAAAGAGAAGAGCTGTAAGCGCCGCTCCCGGCCAAACATCGCTCCACGCAATCTCAACATCGGGCAGCACTTTGAAGATGGCTCCAAACAAGAGAGCTATGACCACCAAAGAGATCACGAAGTTAACGACCTGCCATAAGAACGCCATCCCTGGCAGAATGTCGGGAACAAAGGTCTGCAACGACGAGAGTACAGAACTTGCTACAACGGCCACTAGCAGCAGAAGTCCAGCTGCCAGCACCATGAGTACGGGCATCAATCTGTGCTTTGCCTTATCCACCAAACTGAGATCGGGTCGCAGTTGCACACCCCAGACTGTGTTCAGCGCATCTTGTAATTGAACAAAGATATTGCTGGCACTCCAGAGGAAGACGAGCAGACTAAACAACCCCGCTAAACGAGCCGTATCTGGCTGGCCGGCATTTTGGACAATCGTCTGCACCACCTGGGCACTTTCGGGTCCCATAAAGTTACGTGCTTGTGCCATTAATTCTTCTTGGGCTGCCTCTGTGCTATAGACAAAGCCGACAATGGCAAGGACACCAATGATCAGCGGGCCTAGGGCAATTGCTACATAGAAGGCCAAGGCCGCGGCCAAGCGTGTCGCCCTATCGCGACTCCATTCTTTGAAAGTCTCTTTGAACATATCTAAACTGTAGGCTCGTTTTAAAAAAGCCCAAAATGATTTTGCATCCACAAGTCCCTCGGCTTCTCTAAATCTGTTGGTTTATCTTCTTGGTTTATTTTGATGTTTGCCTGGTGGTAACATGGCGCGCTCGAGTGCAACTTCAAAGTTAACCGACAGCTGTTTGCACAACTAGATACCAGGGTAGAAAGGAGGGTCACAGAAGAGGATAGCTTTACAAGCCCAATCAGATTCAGATCATCAAAAAATGGATAATTAATGGATAATTAGAGTCAACCTGAAGGTCTCGCGTTTTGCATCATTCCTACTGAGCACTGTGCAAGCAAAATTCACCATTCTCGCCTTGGCGATCTGCTCACCTTTTTTGGGTGTATGGGGAATGTTCTCTTTGCCAATTGGACACGCCGTCCCTTGCTAGGGGCGGCGTGTCTTTAGCGGAGGGGGATTATGGCGATTCTTCGGGCGTAGGTATAGGACGTAGGTGTGGGCACAAGTGACTGCAACCCCGCGCCGGGCTCTGCGTTTGGGGTCGAGTCAGTGGTGGGTATTGCTTGCAAGTCAAGCTACAGGTCAAGCTACCTCAGTTGGCCTCAGTACTGGCACAACAGTTGGCACCGTATCAGTTGGCACCGCACTTGGCAACGGCCTAAATGTTGGCACCACGGTGGGCAACGGCCTAAATGTTGGCTCAGACGTTGGCGTCTCGGTTGGCAGCGGCGTCTCAGTTGGCAGCGGCGTAAAGGTCGGCTCAGATGTTGGCGTCTCTACTTCTGGTAGCACATCCGGCACTTCAGACTCCTCTGATCGTGGCGTCTCGGTTGGCAGGGGCGAGAACGGAGGCCCCTGCGTCGATGTTACAGTTGGCGCAGGTGTCCAGGTGGACGTTGGCAACGGTGTCGGCACAAATGTCGATGTGGCTGTCGGCAACGGCGTAGCTGTCGGCAACGGTGTAGCTGTCGGCACAAATGTCGCTGTAGCCGTTGGCAATTGCGTAGCTGTCGGCTCTAGCGTTGCTGTATCTGTTGGCAGCGGTGTCCATGTTGGCGCAGGTGTCCATGTTGGCGCAGGTGTCCAGGTGGACGTTGGCAATTGTGTCGCTGCCGGTTCAGATGTTGCTGTAGCCGTTGGTTGCGGCGTATCAGTTGGCAGCGGTGTCCATGTTGGTGCAGGTGTCCAGGTGGACGTTGGCAATTGTGTCGCTGCCGATTCAGATGTTGCTGTAGCCGTTGGTTGCGGCGTATCAGTTGGCACTTGTGTAGGTGTCGCTGTTGGCAGCGGCGTATTGGTTGCCTCTATGACCTCAATGACCGTTGGTTGCGGCGTCACAGTGGGTAGAACAGCGGGCAAAGATGTGCTGGTCGGCGTCACTGTCGGAAGAAGAATCGGCACAGTTGGCATGGCTGTTGCACTTGCCAACGCTGTAGGCGTGGACGTAGGCGTGGGCAACGGTGTGTTGGTCACTGTCGGGAGTAAGATGGGTGAAGACGCTGCAGGACTTGTTGCCGTCGCAAGCAATAGCGGCGTAAAGGTGGACGTTGCCACTGGTGTGTTGGTCACTGTCGCCGTAACGCTCGGACTAGAAGTTGGTCTCACAGTTCTCGTCGGCGTGATTGTTCTTGTGGGCGCGAGCGACACGATCGTTTCTGGCGTCGGTGTACTAAATCGTGTACTGACTCGTGTACTGGTTGGGGTCGGGCTGATTCGGGCCGCGCCAATCGAGCCATCTGGTCCTTGCCCCAGCATGGGTTGCATAGCACGAGTGGTAGCTGTTGCCGCAGCGGATCGGCTTGCCGTCGTCGCGCCTTGGGATTGTGGCATGGTGGTGGCTCGACGCGATGGCTGTGTCGTAGCTGGGGCTGCTTCTGCACGCGTTGTTGTTTGCCTTGCAGGCGCAGTAGATGGACTTTGCTCAGTTTGGATGGAGACTGGAAGTGGCACATCTGTCTGGGTTGATGAGCCTGACGGTGTCCTTGTTGTAGCAGGAGCCATCGCAATCTGTGTCTGGGGTGTCATTTGTGGGTTCTGTGGGTCCGGCACAGTTGGCGTCAGAGCCGCCATTGCAATCTCCGACTCCGCAGTTGCTATCGGCTCGTTCAACACAGCCGCCACGGCGCTATCATCCTCGGCATCCTCACGATGACGCTGTAACAGCTCCTTCCATTCCCGTTGTGCAGCCTCACGTTCAGCCGACGGCAATGCAGCAATCGCCTCCTGAACTTCCTCCGCCTCCACTTGTACCTCTTTGACCACCGCCGGATCCACCGAACGACCAGACTCTTCTAGAAACTTGATCTCTTCTACCCGACGCTCCACCTGCTCCATCCGCCATGCCGCCGGTTCACCAAAAGCCTGCATAGCCACCCCTGCAACTTGTTCACCACTCCGCTTGACGGGGTAGAGTGCATCGCCAGGTAGACTGGAAACGACACTTTGTAGCACCAGGGATGCAATCAACAGCAAACAGGCTGCGGTCGCCGTCATTGCCAACCCAGGCCAATAGCTTTGCCGCGCTCGCTCTGTTGCAGGCGCAGTTGTCTGTTGTTGGAGCCGGGCCAATACTGAGCTAAAGCCAGCGCCCTGGAAGGATGGAGAGGGTGCTGGGGTTGGAAACCATTGACCTGTGCGTTTGAGGTTGGCTTGTGCCACAAGTTCGCGCCCGTGCATATGCGCCAGGGGTTGGCGTTGGGGCATTTGTTGGCTATGCAGTTGGGCAACAATCTGTAGCAATGGCTCGAGCTGGTCTGCGTGGTGGGGATAAGTGGACAAGCAGAACTCAATGCTTTTGCCACCTTCAAGCGCTTCAATGCAAGAGGCCAAAATTGTTCGAAATTCATGCCTCTTTAAGTGCGCGCGATAAGAGACCTGTGTCTGTGGCAGACTACGCAGGTGTGCGACAATTCGCAGCAATGGCTCGAGCCGGTCTGCATGTTGGGGATAAGCAGACAGACAGAACTCAATGCTCTTCTTATCTTCAAGGGCTTCGATGCAAGACGCCAGGATTTCCTGGAAGGTCATGTCAGTCTCACCATTTTTGCGACCCATGCACTTTTTTTGTAAAGCCCCTATAATAGCATCTTTATGCTTTTGCATACTGTGCACCGGTTCGCCAACAGCCAACCCTTAACAACTGCACAAGAAATTGTATAATCAGATCATCGGAATAGATTCGCACAATCAAGGGAATCTGCGTCAGGGAGATGCTGTACGCACTCGACTCAGATTATTGTAGTAGCTTCATGAAGATTAACATAGTACTGCTTTAAACACATCCGACAAACGTTGTATGTCTGTTGTATGTCAATTGTACCAAATAGCAGTGCATCTTCTATGAGTGGTGACGCTGTATCGGGCGTTAGGATGCGTCCTAGCCTGCTCTTGGGCGGCGTCGCAAGTTTGTTGACATCGGTACGACATTGACGCAACATCGGTATGACTGGTTAATTCAATTACATTGGAATATACTGAATTAAATCCATTTGGATACTACTCTCACTATTTCACCGAACCTTGCAGGTCAAGCGAAACTGTAAGGTTCGCCTACTTTATCACTGTAGTCTCTCTTGAGCAGATTTTGAATAGATGCGAATAGATCGCATCTATTCTGTAAAAGGAGCATTTATGCCTCGTGAAGTAATCAAAGCGACGGCCTGGGGACTTCTCGTCACCGTGTTGCTTGCTCTCCTCATTGTGATCGGCTCACGCAACTTATCGCATTTTGATGCGGCATTGGTTGCCTATACATTCGCTGTGCTCTTTGCCACCTTTGGCCTCACATATCGCTATGCCATGTGGCTCCAGCGCCCCCCCACAGCCATCTACTGGCGACAAGGATGGCGCACCTTCCTGCGCATGGGAAGTTTGCGAAACCGCGCACAGCATTGGGGCTTTTGGGTTTTTAACGACATTGTGGTGAACCGCTTCATCTGGTCGCGCCATTGGTTGCGTGGCTTGACCCACTCGCTCATCATGTGGGGCTGCATCTTGGCAGTTGGAATTACTTTCCCCCTGGTCTTTGGCTGGCTGCACTTTCGCTCAATTCCAAATGAGCCTGAGTGGTATCGCGCCTATGTCTTTGGCTTCTCCACCTTTGCCTTTCCAATTGATTCGCTCGCTGGTTTCATGCTCTTTCATGGCTTAGTCTGGTCGTCATTCCTGGTCATTGCCGGGGTAATGCTCGCCATGCGACGGCGTATGCGTGAGGAAGGGGCAGCGGCGCTGCAACTCTTTGCTGAGGATTTTCTGCCCCTGATTCTGCTTTTTGCAGTGAGTATTACTGGCTTGATGCTCACTGCAAGCTACACTTGGCTCAAGGGCTATGCCTATGACTTCTTGGCAATCTTGCATGCCATCACGGTCATAGCCACCTTTCTGTGGCTGCCCTTCGGCAAGTTCTTTCACATCTTCCAGCGCCCTGCACAAATCGGGGTCCGTTTTTATAAAGAGGTAGGCGAGCGGGAGGAAGTCGCTAACTGCCGTCGTTGTGGTCACGCATTCACCTCTCTCCTGCATGTGGAGGACTTGATCCAGACTGAGCAGGAGCTTGGTTATCAGTACGAAATGCCAGACAGCCCCATAGGTCATTATCAATGGATCTGCCCCCCTTGCCGTCGGGCGATGTTTGCAATTGCTCAGGGCAGGCTATGGACGAATGTGCGGGGTGGGATGCCTTTGGAAGAGGCAACTTTTGGCGGTGGTGAACCCTCTGGAGCCACAGGCGCACTGCGAGCCATGCCGGTTTACGTCAATCCGGCTGTGGGTGAAGGCCCATTGGGAACAGAGGACGCGCGCAATTTTCATCCGTAGTCTGGTAGATCCGCGCGCTACACCACTATGCTCTAACACTGTGCTCTGACACTGTGCTCTAACATTGTGCTCTAACATTGTGCTCTAAATGGCTCTAGCTTTGGCGCTAGCTTGAAAGGAAACATATATGGCAGAAATCTCAGCCGACATACAAGCAATCATCGATCAATTTGGGCCACATCTGGCCTATTCAAACGGGATCCAACTGGACACTGGCGTTGAACCCGATAAAGTCGTCAAAACTCACTGCTGTTTCTGTGGACAACAATGTGGTCTTCAACTCAAGGTCAAGGAGAACCAGGTCATTGGTGTCGAGCCATGGTATGAGTTCCCCTTTAACCAGGGTAAACTCTGTCC
>JBBQIG010000054.1:0-13873 GCA_038324715.1 Anaerolineae bacterium
AGAAGCAGCGCCACCGCAGCCACCACCACTCGATCTTGAATCTCACCACTGCGCACAGCATCACGCAGCCAGCGTACGGATTGCCAGTGCAGTGTAACAAACTCGGCAGGATCGCGCCGTGTCTCGCGCATCTCCTCCAAACCCCACGCGGCAAAGATATGACTTTGCGCTGGACCAAAACCGGGGTTGTCCCAAACGACGCCCAGGTAGCGCATAGTCTCCGCGTTCACCAGCGCAGGCGCATGACCTGTCTCTTCCAACAATTCGCGCAACCCTGCGGATTGCAATTCTTCCCCCACCGCGCCCCATCCCCCAGGCAATTGCCACACAACCTGGCCCACGCCGTGACGATACTCGCGTTCCAGCAGCACTTCGCCCCGTTCGTTAAAGCCAATCACCGCGACACCAACACCACCCGGCTCCAATCTTGTATACTCATAGCGTCGTCCATCGGGTAATGCCACATCGTCTATTTGCACCTTTACCCAGCGGTTGCTAAACGCTGTACGCGTCTCCAATGTCTGCCATGGCTCTGGATCAACCATTCTCTGTGCCTTCTCTTATCTGCTCTCTGGGCGCAATTTCTATGCGTGGGGAGTGGGCAAAATATTTAGATCTTCGGTTGCGACCATCTGGCTGTGATAATCACGCAGCAACACATCTACGTCATCAAGGCTCAGGTTTCTCTG
The DNA here is from genome assembly GCA_038324715.1 of Anaerolineae bacterium. Lineage (GTDB taxonomy): Bacteria > Chloroflexota > Anaerolineae > Caldilineales > Caldilineaceae > QEUY01. The sequence continues at coordinate 690 of JBBQIG010000054.1, forward strand.
ATCCGCCAACACCTTGATTTGTGCGGTAATATGCTTCACATGCTCGTCACTTAAATCAAGCTGCAACTGCTCGGCACGCTGCTTAATTGCATTCCAACCAGTCAAGCGGTGCGCCACATGCACATAGCGCGTCAGTCCAAAGTCAGCCGGATCAAGAATCTCATAGGTGCTGGGATTGTTGAGAATCGCCTTGGCGTGAATACCTGCCTTGTGTGTAAAGGCAGTATACCCTGTGATGTAGTTATTAAAGGGAACGTCTACACTCACAAGTTCCGCCACATAGTTTTCCACCTCGCGCAGCAGGGGCAAATTGTACTTACCACGAATAGTGGCAGGCTCAACCACATACATGCGCGCCACCAACCCACCCAGCGGCGTAATTCCATTGCGTTCACCAATACCCAAGACGGAGGTATCGATGTGGGTCGCGCCAGCTTCCAGTGCGCAATAGGCATTTGCCACCGCACACCCCGTGTCATTGTGTCCGTGAAACTCAATATCACAATGCACAACGCCGCGCAGCGTTTTGACCAGATCATACACCTGACGCGGATTCGCCACCCCCACCGTATCAGCAATACCCACACGGTTGACACCAATCTTATCCACTGCTCGGTAGACCGTCAACAGATCCACCAAATCGCTACGGAACGAGTCTTCCGAACTAAAGCGCACCTCTAGCCCCTGACTCTTCACATATTCAACCACTTCAATGGCAGAGTCAATAATATAGGGAATGTCTTTGCCGTGGGAAAACTCACGCAGATAACTGCTGGTGCCAAAAACTACATCAATGCCATCGACACCAGTATCAATCGCAAGTTTGGCATCATCCATGTGACAGCGCACATGAGTCAAAATCTTAGAAGTAAGCCCCAAGCGGCTAATTCGTTCACAATCGATACGACTCTGTGGACTGGCCGCTGGAGAAGTCAGTTCCAGGTATTCCACCCCAAAAGCGTCGAGCAAACGGGCGATCTCCACTTTTTGATCGCTCGTAAAAAAGGCATTGGCAAACTGCTCGCCTTCACGTAGGGTAGATTCGATAATAGCAAATTGCTCAAGACTCATGGTGGCTCCTGCTTTTGAACCAGATATACACTCTGTTAGAAAGATACTTAGACAAAAACTAGCACAAAAAAACCGGCCTATCCGTCTGGATGGCCGGTTTATAACCTACCGAAATCCGAGCAAGCACGGATTTCCAGACGGTTAGTCCGGACGCGGCTTCTTGCTCTTCTTATTGACCGTTGCAAGGTCACTCATTATCAACCACAGTGCCATAATTCTCATTGCATTCTCTTCTGATGCAGACTACCATGCAAATAACAGCAAATTTGAATGGCAATTGTAATGATGCGGAATGACTAGAGTGAAAAATCCTTCTGGTCGAAAACCTGTGGAGCATCTTAGCAACTCAATTTTTGCCTGTCAAATCCGATGCTCTATCTTTCACACTATTGTTCAGCCCTTTGTAATCAGTTTTGCATGCAACGCCCTATGCACCCCTTCGGATGCGCCTGGGATCCTCGGGAATTTTGCCTCAAGTTCTTGCCACAGTCTTGCAAGCTATTGCTTCCAGGGCAAACAAATTGTATGGATCAATTCACCACAAATTACGGAGGTAGGAGTTACAAGATAAAGGCTACCAAGATGAGGTTGCCAAAGGAGAATTACCGAGGTGGCTATCTGCACGATCGTTTCAACCCGCGGCCATCGTCACGAGTTCTCTCGGTCAGCACCGGCGACAGCATCCATTTCATCTGTCTCATCTTCATTTTCCGCACCACCGTTCCCGTTGTCACCAGCCCCAGACGAATCGTGGGTTTCATTCGTTCTTGCATCTTTGAAAGCCGTAGGCGTTTCATCCACATGAATATCCTCAGGAACCTCCTCATGGGCGAAATCATCAAGTGAGGTCACAAAAATCTCGTCATCAATCTCCGTAAGTTCCGCCACAGGGATAAAATTTGCTGGCTCTGCGGGTAGATCTACAAATGGGGGCCAACGCTGGGTCGCAGAGGCAATGACCACCAAGTCATCAAGACTTTGCGCCGGAGCTATCTCCCGCCTCGAAATCGCCGTATGCGATGCTCCATTTACAAGAGACTGTCGGGCCGGTTCCGCCAGTTTAGGCAGAGTTTGAAGCCGCGCATATAGTTGCGCCAAAACTTGCCCCGCCTGTTGCACTGGAAGTTGCTGGCGTACAGGCGTTTCCGACGTTTCCCACAGATCACGCAACGCCGCAAAATTCCATTCTGCTGCCAATACGCCTTCACTGCGCAAATTGCCCATCTCCACCAAGACGCCGTTGCTGCGCGGGGTTAATTCTTGGGGAGCCAAGAGCGCAGACTTGCCCACAAAGGGCGTGCGTTGTGCACGGCTCAACTGGTTCTCCCCCACCAAAAAGCTCGCCGCCGCAAAGAGTTGGTTGTCTTGCATGCGAGCAAGACTCGCCGCGCGCAATTTTTGATAGAGCAGTTGATCCGTACATGCAGCCTGCATAACCAGCAAATCAGCGCCTTGATAGGCCAATAATCTGCCTACCTCTGGATATAGCACATCACTCCCCAAGATCAGCCCAATCTGCCCCACCTCGGTCGCAATTACATCCCAGGTTGCTCCGGCTTGAGCCAAATCCGTATCCGCAGGATGCAAGACAACTTTGGCCTGACGACCCACCATTTGCCCACTGCTATTAAAGACTACTGACAAATTGCGGATGACCCCATCCACTGGATCTGGCAGATAGGCGCTGGGCGCGACAACGGTGACGCCAAATTCGCGCGCCAACCCACCAAATACCTCTTCGTAAGATTGCCATACATCTTGCGCCGCAACATCCAGCAGTGCAGCCAACCCGCGCCTGAAATCGGCTTTTGTCAGCCCGACCAGCGTTCCTGCCAACCCGCCCACTAGACGATCCCACAGTCCAGCTCGACGGCGACGACCTCGATCACTTCGCTTTAAAAGCTGGGAACGAAAATCTCCCAAGATCGGGGGTGCAACCATCACGCCACCCAATTCAGGAAAGACCACCAACCGGGCTTGCTTGGTCGCCGCCACGCGCATAAAGCGGCGCAAATCTTCTCGATACTCGTCTAGCGTCAGCGGCAAGTGCATGCGTTGCTGCACGCACGCCACCACAACTCGCTCCGCCACGCCATACCTCCTCGTCGTTAGTAAATGAATGAATAAAAGTATAGCACAACAAATGAGTCCAAACTTGACCGTTTGCATACCGGCTGGTATACTTTCGCAGCAGTCAGACAATGTGCCCCCATCGTCTAGAGGCCTAGGACACGGGCCTTTCAAGCCCGCGACAGGGGTTCGAATCCCCTTGGGGGCACCAAGAGACCGCTTCTTTCGAGAAGCGGTCTCTTATTTTACCCACTTTTTGCGCATTTTCATGGCACATCTGTTCGCATAAACCCCATCTTGTGGTATACTTACTCGAAAGCGACAGCATCTACTGCAACATCGAGTCTGCACTATCCTGCCGCTCTATTTATCATCATGCCAGACCGTCAACGCAACTATCGAACCCATGCTATTGTCCTGCGCCGGCGAGACTTCAGCGATGCCGATCGCATCCTCACACTCTTCACCCCAAACTATGGCAAACTTGAAGTCATTGCCAAAGGGGTACGCAAGACCACCAGCCGCAAAGCGGGTCATCTAGAGCTTTTCAGCCACAGTTCCCTTCTCATTGCCCAGGCACGCACATGGGACATTGTCTCCGAGGCTGTCAATGTGGAAAGCTTTCCCGGCATCCGCATGGATCTCGACAAAATCAGCCACGCCAACTACATCAGTGAACTCATCGACTGCTTCAGCGAAGTTGATGACGAAAACCAGCCCATGTGGGATCTGCTGGTTTACACCTTTCACCAGCTATCCGAACTTGCGCCGGAAAATGATGGTCATGTATTGCAACATTGGTTTGAACTAAGTCTACTATCGCTCGCTGGCTTTGAACCTCAATTGTTCCAATGCCTTGCCTGTGGTGAAGAGCTTGAAGCCGTCACCAACTATATCAGTTTGGCAGAAGGCGGCGTGATCTGTCCCAACTGTGGTCAGGGACAGCGCGACCTCGAACCGATTGACGCTGATGTCCTCAAAGTGCTGCGCTTCCTGCAAAGCCGCCCGTGGACGACTGTGCGCCAAGTCAATATCCGTCCCCACGTTTTGCGCCATGTAGAAAATCTGATTTATCGCTATCTACTCGTCGTCCTAGAGCGCCAACTCAAGTCTGTCGATTTCATGCGCCGCCTGCAACATATGGCGCAACGAGTCGCTTCTGTTGCCGCAAGTGCAAATCTTGAAAATTCGTTGACCCAGAATGAACAGGATAGTGCCGAAGTAACAGAGGCAGAGATAGAAATAAAGGGCAAAGAGCCTGACATGACCCAAGAGACCCCGCACCATGCACATTCGTGAATATCAGCAGTGGCTAGAAGCCTGGGATCGCGCACGCACCTGGGATCAAATCCTTCCCAGCCACACCATGCTCCACGCAATGGAAGAGCTAGGCGAAATCAGCAAGCTCGTACAAATGATTGAAGGCTATCGCGATCCAAAAGAGAAAACTCTGGATGAGATTCGCAGTGATTTAGCGCTCGAACTCAGCGATCTTCAAGTAATGATCTTCAAAGTTGCCTACCTTTGCGGCATCGACATGGAAGATGCCATGCAACGCGGTCAGGTTAAGGCGGATCAACGCTTTCCCGATTCTGCCACAGGGGCGGCAGATCAAGCCGCCTATTGGAATCGCTTTCAACGCTATTTAGCAGGCGCTGGTATGGCAGTTCCAGATCCATCAGAGACCAAACTAGACGAGTAATCTCACTAAAATCTCTTCTCGCAGCAGGCCAATTTCGGACTGATTCTGGGCCAATTATGAATTTCAGAACAAACGTGCGCGAAACTATTGACACCGCACAAATGTTCGTGTATACTTGGGATAACTTGGGAAACAAACGTTCTGGATTTGGGATAACTGGATAACGGTTGGGATAGCGCTTTGCAGACCTAACCGCACCACTCACTTCAAGAACATTGTTCAATGTACATGAGTAAAACTATTAAATAATAGGTGTGGTGCGAAAAGGAACAACATGACGAACCTATCAGAGCGACAACGTAAAATTCTTCAATTCATTATCGGCTTTGTTGGCGACAATGAATTCCCCCCTACTATTCGCGAAATTGGCGAACAAGTGGGAATATCAAGTACTTCGGTTGTGAATTACAACTTGGCGAAGCTAGAAGAGCTTGGCTTAATCACCCGCCGTAAGGAAGTTAGCCGTGGGCTTTCGCTGAACTGGGATCGTCTGCAAGAGCTAAATCCGCCAATTGCAACAGGCCCATCGGCATTATCGCACGCTACGCCAAACGGTCAGAACGGCAACGGGGCTAAAAACGAAGCCTACGCGCAAGCATTGTTGCGTGTACCCGTTTTGGGTGCTATTGCGGCAGGTGAACCGATTATGGTTGAGGCACGAGCGCCAGAATCCACCGATGAGTGGCTTGATCTACCTGATGGTGTGATCAAAGCACGCGGAGCACTCTTTGCCCTACGCGTAAAGGGTGACTCGATGATTGATGCCAGTGTACTCAATGGCGACATTGTTGTCTTGCGTCAACAAGAGACCGCCAACGATGGGGATATGGTCGCCGCCTGGATTGAAGGCGACGAAGAGACCACGCTTAAGTATCTGCATCGCGAGGGCCGCAATGTTCGCTTGCAGCCAGCCAACCCTGCCTATGCGCCCATTATCCGTCCAGCCAACAAGGTTCGCATCAATGGCCGAGTGGTCTATATCGTCCGTTCTCTAGACAACTGACCATGCGGGGGGCGCTTCAGCCCGCTATGTAACCCGAATAGATCGCAAAAAGGCCGGTAGCTGTACATAACGCTGCCGGCCTTTCGTATTTTCTTATTGGCTATTTTCTATTGGTCGTATTGATCAGACAGAACAGATTGCAATGCAGCCCATTCTTCAGGATGATTCACATTGTAAAAGGCCCGTGAATCAGCGGCAATTCCTAGGGCATCCTCGTCCACCCACACGACATTGAGCCTTGCCAACGCCGCTTGCACGCCCAATTGTCCCGCCTCCACCTGTGCAGTCATTGTGGGCAGTGAGCGCCGGTGCCACAAGCCATGAAAGGGATGAGCCACTCCACCCAGGCGTGGAATGACCGCATCAGCAGTTGGAACCTTCTCAGCCACAGCAGTCAATTGCGCAAAGATAGACGCGTCTGCGAATGGCATGTCACAGGCAACAACCATTGCCCATTCTGTACGCTCTGCACATGCCGCCAATCCCGTTGCCAGCCCCCCGAGTGCGCCACCCTGTTCCCACTGATCATGCACGACCATTACCTTATCGAGCCGATTCACTGCCGCCACAACTTGAGGATCATTTGCCACCACAATCACTTGATCCGTAACGGAAGGTAACAGGCGGCGCACAATATGCACGATCAGCGGAGTGCCGGTCTGCGGCATAGGCAGCAAAGCCTTCGCCTGCCCCATGCGTCGGCTTTGTCCCCCAGCATTAACAATCAGCGAAACAGGCTTTTCTTGCATCTTGTCTCTCTGCGCTACTCACACCAATATCCAAATAAAATCCAATAAAAAAAGGGTGAAGTTACCAAGTTGGTAGACCAACATGACCACTTCACCCGCTTTACACTTCGTGCGCCCAGACGTTACCCTCTAAACAGCACCTAAAGAGCACCGTCTTCGCACAAAGTTCTTAGTCAGAATCTAGGAAGCGCACTGCATCGCCCACTGAGGCGATCTTCTGAGCTTCTTCGTCACTAATTTCGCCACCAAACTCTTCCTCGAAGGCCATGATCAACTCAACTAAGTCAAGGCTATCTGCCTCCAGGTCATCGCGAAAACTCGCATCCATGGTTACATCGCCGGGATCAACGCCCAATTGCTCGACGATAATGGTGCGGATACGTTCGAAAGTTTCTTTTTCAGCCATGATTATTTCTCTCCTCTTTTACTTTTCTTGTAGACCCGATGACTTATTGTAAGTTATCTTTGAGTAGGGTTTTCATTTGTTCTAAACTGAATTGGGTCTTATTGGCGGCACAGGCGCACTTACAGCGCTGTTCAACTTCTCAAAGCTGACACAACACACATAATTGCTCCAGCACCACAAATGTATTCCAGCACTACATCTGAACTTTTCTTCTCTTCTATACGATCTCGGTGAGTCCTAGTTGAACGCTTGGGCAATTGTAGTGAATGGGGCAAGACCTGTCAAACCTTCAGACCAGATAATCTCATTACCACTCGACCTTGATTCCCCGCCCAAAGTTAATGTTGCTGCTCCTATCATGCCATGATCCGGCTACGATGCAAGCAACAGCACCTTCCGTTGTACGTTCAAACAAAATTAACACCCGTCCCCTTGCAAAGTTGCGGGGAATTCAACGATGTTGTATCTTATGCAGACCAAATTAAATGGTGTGGGTCTTAAGGGTCCGGCAAGCGACTAAGCGCATCAATTAAGGTAAGATTGTGAAATTCTGCGCCAACGCGAGAAAAAAGCACTTAGTCGCTTGCCGGAGCTGTGAAGTTTGAGGGGAGCTTACTTCACTGCGTCCACTTAAGTACCTCCTTTGGTTCCTCCTTTGTAGTATGTAGTACGCCCACCACTACACCTTGTAGTGGTGGGACCTCTTTTTTTATGACCCAAAATTTTGCTCCTTACCGTCTCTATAAATACATACAAATTTACATGCAAGGTTGGCACGCAATCCTGTTGATGCTTTGCATACTCGGCCTATGGCAAACAGCCTGTACAGCCACACCTCGTACTTCGACACCTCTTACAGAGATTACAGAGATTCAGGTCACAGCCAAGCCTCTACCAGCCATAGCTGAACAGCCCGCATCTCAGGCTCCAACCCTTGATCACTTTTGGGAAGGCAATGCACACTTCGAAGTAGAGATTGAAGACACCAAGTTGCCCATGGGCGAATCGGACACTGTAATTCTTGCCGATGGCACTTGGCGTACTTATGTCCATGCCAGCTACCCATCGCTTGGTGTTCTCGATCAATGTGGCACACCCGTTGAATTTCCCGGCTGCCTCGTGCTCTTCAACAGCACAGACGGGGGCAAAAGCTTTGCCCCCACCGTGAATAGCGCAGGCGCACCCGTCTGCCAAATCCCCTGCGCCCGTTGTCCTTGCGACTCGCGCCGCGATCACATTGATCAGCAGCAATACCCGCGTGTTGCCGTGTTCACTTGGAGCGAGGGGCGAACAGGCAAGGTAACAGACGCGACAACAGACGCGACAACAGACGCGACAACAGACCCTCTGCCAGATCAACAAGATCAATGGGTGATGACCTATGAGTATAGAGCCAACACCATCTTGCGTTACTCTGCCGATGGTTTGAACTGGTCTCCACCAAGGGAACTTCCCCTCACCGGCATCTGGCAAGATTGGCTCATGCCCTGTCGCCCAGAAGGAGCAATTGGTGCGCACCCCTACGCACCATCAGCCTATGACTGTCTGGTAGGCAGTCCACCGGGAATCTATATTGACGAAAGAATTGACGAGAAAATAGATGGGGAAGCGAGTTCGCCTGAACTCTTTGTATTTGTGGGTTTGGGGCAAAATCCTAGTGGCATGGGCTGCTACCGCGGGCCAGTCAATGGGTCGCCCGCCCTTTTGCGTGCCTGTGACCACAATCCACTCTTCGTAGGTGCAAACGATTATGGCCCGCTAGAGGCAGTAGAAGACGCAACAGAAGATAAAGCAACCTTGAATGACCACTTTGACTTTCGCACCATTAGCTCTGCCGATCTAATCTACATCGGTAATCGCTACTACCTTCTCTACGAAGGCGTGCGCGGCCCAGGGCCAGGTGATCAAGGGGATACCCAATTCCTGCTTGGGCTAGCCCGCTCCACCAGTGAAGCAATCGATGGCCCTTGGGAACTCTACCCAGCCAATCCTATCCTGTTAGACCTGCCGGGCAACGTGGGCGTGGGGCATGCCGATGTGGTGATGGCTTCAAACGGGAACGAGATAGAAACCTATCTATATACCTCACTAGATGGCGAAAAGCGTAGCCGGCTGCGTTTGGTCTGGAAGTAGCCTTTCTACCGGCTGCACATCACAAGTGGCACAATAGCGGCTTGAAGGACAATGCCTCACTTAGTCACGCAGCAACTCTGCCGCGACAACACCGCCCAGCGGAAATGCGTGCCGATCAAAGCGACCTCCATCCGTGGGATTCTTTATCAACAACCAGATGATCTCGACCATAAACTCCGCAGACAGTGGCTCCGCGCGCATCGTCTGAACCATTGCTGCCGCTTCCGCCTCACCCAATCCCAGTGCCAAGGTCACATGCGGCATAAAAGGCTGTTGAAGTAATTCCGGGCGTAGATCTTCACGCAATGGAGCAAGTGCTTGCAAAAGCGCATCACGCAAATTCTGAAGCCTACCCGGCTTCTCTCCTTGCTCTTCCGATTTCTCTTCCAACAGAAGAAATACCGCTTGATAACCTGGACGTGTAATATCTGGCACAGCAACAGGCGTCGCCACGCGTACAGGAAATGGCTTTTCCTGGGCACAAACGGGTGCAATGGCAGCACGCACCTCTTTTATGGAGCCTTGCGGCACAAAACTCGGCACCAGGGTCACATGTCCGCCCCATCCGGGCCAACTAGCCCCCGGCATTTTCTTTGTCCACCGCTCAAAACGCCGCTGAATGGCTTCAGGCAGCATAATCTGCACGCTCGAAAGCGTTGGAGTTTCCGCTGTTTCAGCCATGTTGATAGCAGGTAGGTTGATGATATTTCATGCGAATGTTTACAGCCTAAACCTTCCAAGGTTCCCAATTGTCGTGCTCACGATTTTGGTGTAATATCCCCGCTTAGCAATGTTGCGCATTTTGCGCCTCGCCAGGTAGATAATATCAGTACTCAGCGCGCTTTCCTTGACCACACCCATAGAAGGGGTATTTGACCTGCCATGCCCGGCTTTGTCAAATCAGTTTTACGCGTCCTACTCATTGCGCTTGGTCGTGTACTGAGCTTTATTCTCTTCAAAGTTACCATCACCGGCAAAGAAAACTTGCCTCCACCCAGCCAACGACCACTTATTGTGATTGCCAACCACTTTAGCTGGTTTGATGCCCCAATTCTAGCAATTCATCTTCCATTTCAGCCCGCTTTCCTCGTCGCCACAGAATCACTACGAAATCCGTGGATACGCGGCTTCATTAAACTATTCGATGGCATTGCCATCTGGCGCGGCCAAGTAGACCGCAATGCCCTGCGTCTTTCGCTGGAAGGTTTAGAGCGAGGGCTGATCTTAGGCATCTTTCCTGAAGGCGGTATGAACCCCGACAACCGAGAACGCGTGGCGCGCGGGGAACAGATCCCCGAGATTCGCGGTCACACCTCTCGCCGCAGTGGTGCACTGGTGCAAGGACGTTCCGGTTCTGCTTTGCTTGCCGTCCAAGGCCAAGCCCATATCTTGCCTGTGGCAATCATTGGCTCAGAAAAGATTGTGGACAATCTAACCCACTTTCGCCGTACCTCAGTCGAATTCATCATAGGGCCAGTCTTTGGTCCGCTCACCATTGACGAAACATTGCGCGGACCGGAACGTCGTGCCGAATTGGATCGCCTGACCCAAAACATGATGATCCACCTTGCCAAACTCTTTCCGCCCGAACGTCGCGGACCCTATACTGATCTGCAACTTGACTAACTCGCAACAGGTGGCAGGCGCGGCACAACAATATGCCCATCTTCAACTGTACCATAAACACATGCCCCACCTGGGCCATGTCGCCACAGGTAAGCCGCAATGTAAGCGCAAGTAATTGCGTCGAGTGTATCTTCCAATTCTTTAAGTCGCCTGCCGCGCAGCCCCGTGGCGGGCCTATTCAGAATGGCTTCTGCACCCCGCAAAGGCGGATCTGCCTCACACAATCCTGCTAGCAACGCTTGATAGCGCGCATATTCTGCCCAATAGGCCTCATAATTCCTCGTGCGTTTTACTTTGTATTTGAGGATACGATCAAGGCCAAACAGACTTACATGTGCTGGGTGTGGAAAGACTTCGCAGACAAAGCGGCCTCCTGGCTGTGCCACGATGGGAGCCGCTTCCACAAACCCATACTGGTCTTGAAGTGCCGCCACCAACAATTCGCCACGCACAGATCCATCCGTGGCAAGATTCTTACGATTCGCATAATAGGGCCCTGCATGATAGCGCCGCCAATCCCGACCCAACTCAAATTCACAGGCGCGCCCACCACTTTCATTACGCACGCGTAAAGGTGCATCCACCGCCACAACTGCACTACAACCAGGCGTAAGTTGCGCCCCCACCCACTCGACGATCTCCTCATCGCCTCCTAGATCAAGCCCTTGCCTCGCACAGTTGCCCATTCACGAGGCTCGCACCACCTGTAAAATTACGCGGCTTCCATGCCAAGTCCAGACCAATAAAAACTACGCTCGACTCGCCATTTTCCATTCTCGTCTCCTCTGCCCCATCACCTATCATTAACTTCAGGAATCCTCTTGTGTATCAATGGTTGTGTGCCAATGGTTCGGTAGCGATATAAATTCTATAGTGCAATGATTTGACAGTCCAGAGGTGCAAAAGTATAATGCGCGACAATCAGCAAGCTAGTCTACGTAAGAACCTACTGTAAGAACAAACACAATGCACACCCAATTCCGGATGGCCACAACCTGTATCTGTTGTTGTACCTGTCGTAAGCGGAGCCAGTAGCTTCCGGCTTTGGACAGTGCATCTGCACCAGCCACCGGAAAGTCACCCACTGTCTCCGCCAAAGTCGGCGCAGTTTCGGTGGGCCAAATAGAACGCTACGGCGCTCAGGTCACCCTGAGCGCTTTTTTTTGCGTGTACACCACCTCACGAAAATAGAGGCAAAAAGCTAGAGACAAAAAGTTAGAGATGAAGAAGTCTTTTTGGGATGTTGTTTTATGAAGAATTGCCAGACACTTCAATCTGCACTTCAATCTGCATTGTCATAATTGCGCGAGCACCACTAGACCTTGGAGGAAATTTTGACCGACCCGCTACATAACTCCGCAGCGAAAATCGCATGCACCTTGCCTGGGCTGCTCGTTACAACCGAGTGGCTTGCCGAATATCTCCATGCACCTGACTTGCGTGTGGTAGATGTGCGCCCAGCCGAAGATTTTGCCGAAGGGCACATTCCCGGTGCAGTCCAAATCGATCTCGCAGCACTCAGCACCACAATAGATGGCGTCCCAGGCATGTTAATCGGCCCCGACGCATTTGCTGCCACCATGGGCGAGCTAGGCATTGACGGGGACAGGGCCGTTGTCATCTATGACAGTAACTGGGGAATGCCAGCGTCACGTGTCTTATGGGCGTTGACCTACTATGGACAGACCAATGTTGCGCTGCTCAATGGCGGATGGGATCGTTGGCAAGAAGAAGGCAGAGCCATCAGCCAAACGATCACACCACCAACCCCCACCCACTTTACGCCACAGACCAATCCAGCCCATCTTGCCGAACTCTCTTGGCTTCAGGCCCATCTCGACGATCCCAAGGTACTCGTGATTGATACGCGTACACCCAACGAATATGCAGCGGGTCACCTGCCCAACGCCATTGCTTGGGATTGGATGAATGGCGTCCCCATGGGCAGTTGGGACACCTTGCGCCCTGCCGAAGAGTTAACCGCAGAATTGACAGCCCTGGGCATTACACCCGACAAAGAAATTGTCACCTATTGTCGATCCGGTGCGCGCGCAGCCCACACCCATCTTCTCTTGCGCCATCTCGGCTATCCCCGTGTCCGCAACTTTGATGGCTCCTGGCTGGAATGGTCCGCCCGTGTACTCGGCGTTAAACACCCATAACCAAATGAATTCACAAACCAAACATCAGTACAACAGCAGTAGTGCACACAGAAAATTAGAAAAGGAGGGTCGTCGTTGAGTAGCAATGTCACACCCACAGTGCGTCCTGTACTCTCCCCCGGCCTGTTTGGACTAGCCCCCAACATCAGCTTTGGCATCTTGACGCTGATCGTCGCCGCAATCGTCGTACTTCTGGCAGGCGCAATCAGCAGTGAAATGGCTGTCTTTTGGGCTTTTGGCCTGGCCTTTGGTTTCGTCCTTC
>JBBQIG010000055.1:0-13750 GCA_038324715.1 Anaerolineae bacterium
TCACTTCGGTTTCGCAATAGGGGCCAGCAATGGTCAACGCGGCGAGTTCGTGCCACCAATAGTCGCGGTCGGCGACCATGTTGACTTGTTGCCCGGTGCGCTTCAGCACGATGACGCGCTGGACAATGGGGCTGCGCGCAATGGCTTCGTCCACAATGTCTTTGAGGTTAACGGTCTTGCCGCGCAGCCAGGAGCCATCACAGGTGATGATAACCTTGCTCTTGGCATCCTCAATGCGGTCAGCCAACGCTTGTTCGCTAAAACCACCATAGACAACGCTGTGGATTGCACCGATCTTGACGGTGGCGAGCATGGCAATGGGCATTTCGGGCACACGTCCCATATAAATGGTGACGGTATCACCCTTCTTCACGCCCATGCTCTTGAGCATGTTGGCGCAGCGGTTGACCTCTTTCCAAAGCTTGAAATAGGAGTAGGTGCGCTGTTCGCCATCCTCCCCTTCCCAGATCATTGCCAGCTTATTTTTGCGCCAGCTTTTTACATGGCGATCCAGGGAATTGTGGACAATGTTAATCTTGCCACCGCTGAACCATTTAAAAAATGGACGGTCACTATCATCCAGGACTTGCTGGTATGGCTCATACCAGTCTACTAATTCTTTAGCGCGTGCATCCCAAAAAGCAACAGGATCTTTGAGTGCTTGCTCGCGCAGTTCCAGATAATCGGGCAACTGCACATTCGCCAAAACTTCAGGCGAGGGTTGATAGACTTCGCTCTTGGAAGCGGTCGTATCAAAAGCCGATGACATGGGTCTTCCTCCTCTGTCGCGCATGGGCGGAGTGATGCTATATGTGTAGAGAGCGGGATGTTAAAGGCGCAGGCATGGCAAACGCAACAAAAATGCAACTAAATTGTGGGGGCAAGTCTACGCCTGGGCATATTGTACCCATCGATGCTACTTATCTACTTATTTTATCTACTTGTTATTGTAGTGTAGGGCTATGCACAGGTCAAAACGAAATTGTGCTGCGGGTAGCAGGAAGCAGCAATGGTTATGATTCGAGATTTGTGATTCAGGCTAATATGGCAAGAAATGCCCTGTAAAAGAGGATTTGCCGGGCAAATGGTCAACTGTTATAGTGGGCTGCATATTGCAGGAAGGCTAACCGTTTTAAGCAATACCCAAAGTTACTGCTGACTGGTAAGCTCTCTCAGTCTCTGGCTGGCTATGGGTTAATCGTGGTTGGCTATATTTCTGTCTGATCTACTCTCCTTTTTGCCTCGGTTCTATCTACAGCGTGTTCGGTATCTAGTCACTCTTTTGTTAAATTTGCGTGCAGCAAAGTGACTGAAAGAAGGTAAAGATGAACCTTCCGTATAGTTTGCTCTTCTCTTTCGTCAATATCGTTAACATAAATCTTCGCACGCCAGTTGGTGTCAGTGGAATCAATAGGAGCGTGTAAGTCTTGCTCTTTGTGTTTAGATTCTATTTCTGAAGTTTGAGATGCATCTACTCATGTATATGAGGGGTGTGCATAGCCTAGGTAAAAGCAACGGACATGGTAGAGATGTTACGCAAGGGCAGACCCCAAAGACTGTTGACAATCATCGAGATTTGCACGGAAAAAGTCGCTAAAGCCAAGCAAGTACGGACATTGTCTAGGTGCTGAACCGGCAGTTGTTTTTGTTTAGCCGTTGTACCGAGGACTTTGGCAACTAGGTCAAAGAACGGTTCGATGGCGGTGCGACGCTTGTGTAAACAACGGGCATTGGCAGGTTGTTTGCGATAGCGATGATAGGCTTTGGCGTAACGCCCGTTCTGCCATTTGGCGGCAGGAGTGAGCAAGACAACTCCTTGCTTTGCCCACTGGCGGATACGCGAGGCTTTAGCGTAGCTGTTGTCAGCCGAGAGCGTGGTGGGTTGCTGATGCTGCTTCCCACCAGTCTCCACAGCCATGCCGCGGTCAGTAATGATCTAAGGCTATCGATCTTCAGTGACTGGGTTCATCTCGTCATGACCGCGCTCTGGGTCGGCGGTTTGGTGCAATTTTTGGTTGCCATACCTCTTCTCCGCACGTTGATCCAGCCTGTTGCACCCAAACTCGGTTTGCTTACGGCGTACTTCTCCAACTATGCGCGCATCACCGTGGCAGGGTTAATTGTTACGGGGATTTACGCCACCTGGCATCAGGTCAACACGCTAGAGGCACTTACCACCACTTTTTATGGTCAGCTACTGAGTCTCAAGCTATTGCTGGCGCTCTTGTTGCTGGGCAGTGCCGGGGTAAATCTTGTTTGGACGCAGCGGCGTTTGTTGGCAGGAGAGATGGTGTGGGTGGGGCGGTTGCGTGGCTTGATCAGCCTGGAAGTGCTCTTGGTGCTGGGAATCCTGCTGATTGTGGGGGCGATGACTGCGGTGAATCCTGCGCGCAATGAGATTGCCCAGTGTGAAGCTGCCGCGGCAATTCCACCTGCGCCCGAAATTCAACCCTTTCACACGATGGAGATGGCAGAAGATCTGCACATTCACCTGACGATTACGCCGGGGTGGGTGGGCAATAATAGCTTTATGGTGCAAATTATTGACGAGGACGAAGAACCTGTTGTCGATGCATAGTTGATACGGCTGCGCTTTGAGCATCAGCGCGAGAACTTGGGTGAAAGTGAATTGCAGATTCGCCCAGAAGCAGAAGCCCCAGATGGAATCTACCTGATCGATGGCGCGAATCTCAGCACGGTCGGCGAGTGGCGGCTGCGTGTGACTGTGCAGCGTCCAGATGCCTTTGACACCATCGCCGATTTCCCCATCCTGGTGAATCTACCCCCAGCCCCACCACCCCCGCCGCCAGTGGTTGACCTAAACCCCGTTCTGCCTTATCGCACGCCCGTCTTGCTGCTGGTGGGTGCGATTGGCTTGTTGTTGGGCGCGCTCTTTCTTGTGCAGCAACGCTTTCGCATTTGGCAAGGTACAGGGTTGCTTGCCTCTCTACTGACCCTGCTTGGCGTAGTCTTTCTGCTTACGGTGATCTTTACCTAGCGCGACTTTGTATAAATTCTGCCCGCACGATTTGTCTGCCAGAGAGACAAACCATTGCGGGCTAATTCATTCTCTCCCTCAGAATCCACCGCAGGCAGAGAAGAGCAGATCGCGCTGATAGAACATGTTGAAGAAAAGCTGGGGTGGACGGTTCAGCGTGCGCAGGGAGAGAATGAGGTTGGCTCCCCCTGTGCTGACGTCAACCACCTCGGCATCGATGACCTTGAATAGTTCGGCGAAGGGAATGCCGGTGGTAAGGCTTGTCCCAGTCTCTGCGACCAGCCGCCTCGGCACTAGGTCGGCTTCGGCTTGCTCGGCAAGCGGGTAATGATGGACAAAGGTGCCCACACCCTTGCTCTCTTCCTCGCTCTCATCCTCATACGTTTCTACTCGATAGCCCAGGCCAAAGACGGTATAGATGCCGCTGATTCCATATTGGCGCATCTCCTCTATGGTCTCTTCAATCTCTTCCGTTGAGCCGCGCAACAGAACAGACGCGACATCAAATGGCTGGCAGCCGAGTGGCGTCAAGATAGCCGCACTTGCATCACCCAACGCAGCGGCGACGGAGCGCATCGCGGGTAGACGTGCCAGCGTTGCCCCTTCTGCGATGGCGTCGAGAACCACGGTCACAGAATCTGGTGCGGAGGCGAGGGCGAAGAGCTTTTCTTCTTCAAAGACGGCAATGTTAAGGATGGAGAGTTCGGTCGTGCGCAGCCAATTGACACCAAGATCCATCTCATGGCTGTAGAGGGTCGTTCCGCCATGTTCAGTGGTGCTATAGTTGCGCTCGTCCAGGCGAGCGAGCACGGGCGCAAAGTCAAAGTCGTCGCGAAAACGCAGCAGATAGACCGGCGGACCCTCGAGGGTAAGATTGGCTTCCCAGAGCAGGTCAGTGGAATCCCAGCCCCAGGTTTCAGCGTGGATCGAGAAATACCTGTTGCCAAAGCTGCTGGCGAGAGCCTGTTCGTCCATAGCCAGGGAACTCATGAAGGTGAGGCGCTCCTCAATGCTGTCGGCACTGGTGAGATTGGGTACGCCTGCAACTTGTTTTAGTAACGTCCAATTCGTAAAGGCGAAGGAGTCGGTGGCTGTTGGTGAGTGGGCGAGCGCGGCTTCAAGGTACGGGGCGATGGTCGCGGGTGCTGTGATTGCCGCAGGCGTGGTGAGTGGCGCGGGTGCTAGCGGTGACTCGATGACCAAGGCATCGGGCGTGACACAGCCACTCATACCTAGAACAAGCAGTACAAGGAGATGCACAAGGAGAAGGCGAGGCCGTTGGCGTATGCGTGATAGGGACTGTTTAGCCATAGAGTATGCCTTTCTAGTGGATGGAATCTAGTGGATGGAAGGTGTGCCGCCATCACAGGGCGCAACACCGTTTAACCTTTGGTGCTCATTTATCTACAGTCGATCTTATCACAGGATTGTTCTATAAAGTAGGCAACCCGCAAGATCAGGTATAAAAAAGTAGAGCAGAAGGGGCTAATTCCTTCCGCTCTACTTTTTTATACAAATTATTCTATTTTCAGCGGCAAAGCTGATTTAGCCTTCAAAGACCCAGGGGTCTTCTGCGCGTTCCCAGCCGACGAGATCGTCACCAAACCAGAGTGCAATTTCCTGGACGGCAGTCTCCACCTGGTCACTGGCATGAACGAGGTTACGACCAATTTCCAGACCAAAGTCGGCGCGGATGGTTCCTGGGGCTGCTTCACCAGGCTTGGTTGCGCCGACCATCTGACGTACTGAGGCGACCGCGCCTGTGCCTTCCACCACCAACGCCACCACGGGCGCGCTGGTGATGTAGGTGATTAGGCCGTTGAAGAAGCCTTTGCCCTCATGCTCGGCATAGTGACGGCGTGCCAAATCTTGATCCACCTGCTTCATGCGCAGGGCAACAATCTTTAGCCCGCGTCGCTCGAAACGATGCAGAATCTCGCCTACAAGTCCGCGCTGGACGGCATCTGGTTTGATAATGATAAATGTGCGTTCCATCTTCGTTTTGCTCCTAAATTCGTGTTAAAAATGTTGTTAAAGAACCTTGCAAAGTTCTTTGCCAATCGGATCGTTGGCTATGTTTAAGCTGCTTCCAAATAGAAAGCAAGCCATTCCGCCTCATCAGGTGCCACCAAAAGCATTTGCGGGGTGGCGACTTGCGCTGTGCTTGTGGCACGCGCCGTTACCGGCAGACCGAGTAGACCTGTGGCAAATTCCCTTTCGGGATCCATGCTGCTGATTGGGTGTTGTGCCAGCGCCTGGTCATTCTCATCTCCCACCGCATCCAACACCACCCACGCCAAGAGTAAATGGGGTTGGCTCTTTACCAAGTGCCGTGCCAGCGCATAAGCTTCGTCCACGGCTCGGCTTTGCCAGAGTGCCGACATCAAGCATAACTGAAAGTCAATGCGGCGCGGGTCGGCCTTAACCAACTGGCGATAGGCGCGCGCAGCTGGCTCCCAGCGTAGCCCACGCAGATAGATCATGGCAAGACAGGCAAAGCCCAGAGCGAGGGCATTGGGATCATCTAAGCTGGTGCGTGCCAGCCCGGCGCGAATGTCTGGTGCATAGGGGCGCATTTCAAAGGCTCGCTGCCACATGGCATGTGCTTGGGCACGCTGACCGCGCTGTTCTGCCGCCGCTGCCAGCGCCTGCCATGCCCAGGGATTGCCTGGGTCTGCCTGCAAAAGCCGTCTCGCCCAATCTTCGCCTTCATCCCAACGCTTAAGTGCCCAGGTAATATGCAATAGACGCTGATAGGTTGCTAAGTGACGAGGCATGTAGCGCAGGATCACTTGTGCCATGCGCGCACCGTCATCCATTGCGCCACGCGCCAATGCACGGTCGATTGCTCTATTCCAATCCGCCAGCGGGGTTGGTTCCCGCGAGTTCGGATCCATCAGTGGCACGTTCGCATCTGCTATCACAGGTGTTCTCTTGTCTACAACTACTCTCAAAATTCACTTCTGTCACCCTGCTCACGTAGTGGAGCGTAGCTCGCCGCAGCGAATGCGTCTCTCTGCTCTTGCGGGTAGAGACAGGGTGAGAGATTCCTCGCTTTGCTCGGAATGACATTTTAAGATGACTTCCAGGCTCTATTATCTATGTTCAGCGGCTATCTGGGAAAAATATGGGTGAATTATGATGCAAATGGAAAGTCAAATGAGGTACTTAGAACTTCTCAAGCGGTACTGTGATTTTCCAAAGATTGCGCCGGTGGCGGAGTGTAACTCCTTCTGTGCTGCTCTGTTCGGCAAAGATTTGCGTGAAATGCGATTCGACTTCGCTAAAGGGTGGCACTTCGTCGGCAGTATGGCCCCAGGTCAGTCGAATATAGAGTTGCTCTGGCTCGGTGAAGTGCTCAGGCACATCAAATGTCCACCAGCTATGAAGTTGTAGCCCACTCTTGACCAGCCGCGGTTCCATTGCCGCACGCGCCCAATTGGGGTCTGTCCCCACTTGCCATTGCAGCGCGTCGGGCAGGAGATGATGCCAGGGTGGCGTTGGCACCGTGTCGGGGATGAGCATGATCAGCGTTGCGCCTGGTCGTGCCACACGGAGCGCATCTTCGACCCAGTGAAAAGGGCCTTTGGAGGAGATAAGTAGATCAAAGGAATTATCGGCGGCGGGAATGTGGGCTTTTCCATGGTTGGCGGGTAACGAGGAGTTGTAGCAGATAAATTCTGCGTTGTGGATCTTCTGGGAGCGCGCGGCTTGTTGGGCTAGCTCGATATAGCTGCTGATGATATCGTAACCAAAGACAGATCGACAGGCAGGCGCAAGTTGCAGCGCAATCGTTCCATGTCCACAGGCTACATCGAGTAGATCGGTCGTCGGCGTGAGATGCGAGTTTACGAGGTCGAGATAAGCATCTTCGCCATTGCCAGGGGCAACCGTTGAGTGCCAAGGATAGAAATAACCCTCTTGAAGTGTTGAAAGGCGATGATACCATTCAGGTGAGTGGGAACGGATCATTGTATAGACCTCAAAGCTGTAAACATCAAAGCTGAAGTAAAAGCTGAAAAAAGAGTGAATATAAACTCGTCATCAGTTTAAATTGAATTTGTATGCTGCTTGCATGAATTGTTCGTGCAGTGGATTATCATACTTCTATTCTTGCAACTATGTTTTTGCACCTTATTTTTCATATTTCTGCATATCCATATTGCTGCAAGAGCTACTTTACCGTCAAGTAGAGTAACCTTGCCAATTGAGCACCCTATCATTTAGCACGCTACAGTCCAAAATCAAAGGAGCAAAGAGTGGCTTATCAACCTGCTGAAGATCGTTATGAGCGCATGGAATATCGTCGCAGTGGACGCAGTGGACTTCTCTTGCCTGCTGTCTCGCTGGGGCTGTGGCAAAACTTTGGCGGCATTGACACCCTGGAAAATGCACGTGCCATGTTGCACCGCGCCTTTGATCTGGGCATTACCCACTTTGATCTGGCGAATAACTATGGGCCACCTCCAGGCTCTGCAGAGGAGAATTTTGGTCGAATTTTCGCCCAGGATTTCCTGCCCTATCGTGACGAGTTGATCATTTCCACCAAGGCTGGATATCGCATGTGGCCCGGGCCTTATGGCGACGGAAGTTCGCGCAAGTATCTCATCGCCAGCCTGGATCAAAGCCTCAAGCGCATGGGGCTGGATTATGTGGACATTTTTTACAGCCACCGTCCTGATTATGATACGCCGCTGGAAGAGACAATGGGTGCGCTGGATTCTATCGTTCGCAGCGGGCGCGCACTCTATATCGGCATCTCTTCCTATCCACCCGAACAGACCCGTCAAGCCGCAGCGATCCTGCGCGATTTGGGTACTCCTTGTCTGATCCATCAGCCGCGCTATAGCATGCTTGACCGCTGGATTGAGGATGGGTTGCTGGATACCTTAAGTGAAGAGGGCATCGGCTGTATTGTTTACTCACCGTTGGAGCAAGGGTTGCTTACCAACAAGTATTTGGGTGGTGTGCCAGAGGATTCCCGTGCGGGCAGGGTGCAGGGCAAAGGGTGGGATAATCGCCTGACGGAAGAGAAAATCGAGAAGGTTCGCCGTTTGAATCAACTGGCGGAAGCACGTGGGCAGAGCATGGCGCAACTAGCAGTTGCTTGGGTGCTACGTCATGCCAACATGACCTCGGCCCTAATCGGGGCCAGTCGCGTGGCGCAGATTGAAGACGCGGTGGCGACGTTGGACAACTTGGCCTTTAGCCAGGAAGAATTGTCGAACATTGACGCCATCGTGAAAGGTTCGTAATCGAGCGGGTCTCCAGTTTCCTGGGATCTCCAAGTTTTCGGGAAACTGGAGCTTATCAAGAGGAGGCAAGGCATGGAAAAAAGTCTACGTGAGAACGTTGAAGTAAAGCGTGCTACGTATGGCGACAAGACCGTTCTGCGCCATCTTTTAGAATTATACAATTATGATTTTAGTGAGTTTAACAACGCCGATGTAGATGAGCATGGGTTGTTTGGCTATTCATATCTTGACCATTATTGGGTACAAGAAAACCGTCATCCTTTCCTAATCCGGGTGGCAGGGAAGCATGCAGGGTTTGCACTGGTAAAAGAAAAGGTGCAAGAGGGGCGTCTCTCTGCTTTCTTCATGGCAGAATTTTTTGTGATGAGGAAATATCGCGGTCAGGGCATTAGTGATGTCGCTGCTTGCTCTCTCTTTGCGTTGCACCCAGGGGACTGGACTATTTCCGAAACGGGGAATAACCAGCCAGCGCAACGCTTTTGGCGCAAAGTGATTGATCGCTATACAGGCGGCAACTTTGAGGAAATTCAGGCGGACGGCTGGGACGGTGTGATCCAGACTTTCACAAGCGAGTCGCGAAGTCCCATTGCTGAATATGAAGTAGGGGATTGAATCTCACGAGAAAACTTGTGATAATGAAGTGGCTGCAAAAACCTAAAGCATCTTAGAATCCAGAGTTACTAGTGTCCTGTCAATCGTCATGTGATAGAAAAGGTTTCGGATATAAAGCCGTTTTTTTTAGAGATAAATGCCGGTCCGGGCACCGATTTATTTCCATCATTTCATGCATGACAGAACACTAGTTCCAAAACTAATTTTTGCCTATCCATAGGAGAAGAAAGATGGCGCATCTGTCGAAAGAGCAGGTTGCTCAGTTTGAGGAAGAGGGGTATCTGGCTGTTGACAATCTGTTTGATCCGCAGAAAGACCTAGCGCCGATCATTGAAGAGTACAAAGGCGTTCTAGAGAATCTGGCGAATGATCTCTATGCAAAGGGTGAGATTTCGTCCATTTATGCTGACTTGCCCTTTGGCAAACGGGTGACGCAGATCTATGCGGAATCGGGCAAGGTACATGCCCAATATTTCGACTTCTCGCTGCCCTATCCTAATATCCACGAAGATACGCCGATGTGGGTGGGGCCTGCTGTTTTCAATGTGATGCGCAATGAGCGGCTTCTGGATGCGGTTGAGTCGCTGATCGGGCCAGAAATTTACTCTAATCCTGTCCAGCATATTCGTATTAAGCCACCTGAGCATTTGACGCCCAAGAACCCTGAAACTGGTAAGGTGCAACTGGGGGCGACGCCGTGGCATCAGGACAATGGCGTGGTCTTGCCAGAAGCCGACGATACACAAATGCTCACTGTGTGGTTCCCACTGGGAGAGGCGACCGAGGAAAATGGTTGTCTGACGGTCGTGCCCAAGAGCCACCGCGATGGCGTTCTGCAACATTGCCCAAGTGGCGGGGGGCTGCAAATCCCTGAGAAATTCTTCCGTAAGGACAATATGGTCCCCGTGCCATTGCCGCCAGGGGGTGCGCTTTTTATGCACCGGCGCACCTGCCATGCTTCACTCTCAAATCATAGCAACGACATTCGTTGGAGCTTTGACCTGCGCTACAATCCCACTGGTCAGACGACAGGGCGTGAAGCCTTCCCTGGCTTCATCGCCCGCAGCCGCATCAATCCAGAGACGGAATTGCGCGAGGCTGAAGCGTGGGCTGATCTATGGTTTCAAGCACGCAGCCGCTTGGCACAACAGAAAGTTCACGCGCCACTTAACCGCTGGATGAGTGACGATCCTGCTTGCGCCTAACTTGCGTACGCCGTCAGAGTTGGGAGCTTTAGTAGCTCCTTGTGTTATGCTGAAGTTGCAAGATGCTCAATGCCTCTCCAGCTATCGTCCCAACGAATAATACGGTTCATCAGGAATGCGATGGATGCGGCGCAGTTTCTCCAACAGGGTCGCGATGTCGCGTTCACTGCCAGGGGCAGGGCCAAAGGGGTCGCTGGGGTCTTGGTGGCTGTGGCTCAGGAGGCGCGTTGCACTCAGCACGGAGTGTGAGAGCGCACCCAGGTGATAGCCTCCCTCTAGGGCGACGACTAGCCGTCCCTTGCAGAGTTCATCGGCAAGTTCCATGAGGATTTTTAGCAAGCGTGTATAGCCTGTGATGCTCAAGTGCATATTCGCCAAGGGGTCTAGCCAGTGCCCATCATATCCTGCCGAAACTAAGATGAGTTCGGGGCGAAAGAGGCGCGCGGCTGGTACCAAAAGCTGTTCAAAAATCGTTGCATAGCCTGCGTCACCCACATCATGGGGCAAGGGTACGTTGATGGTGGAGCCATCGGCATTGCCTTCGCCTGTTTCCTGCATTCCACCTGTACCCGGGTAGAAGGGGTATTGGTGGGTGCTGAAAAAGAGCACCGAGGGGTCACGATAAAAGACCTCTTGTGTGCCATTGCCATGATGAACGTCAAAATCGACAATGAGCACGCGACCCACGTTATGCTGATCTTGTGCCCAACGTGCGGCAATGCTTGCGTTGGCAAGCAGACAGAAGCCCATGCCTGTCTGTGGCATGGCATGATGACCCGGTGGGCGACCCAACGAAATGGCATTGGGCGCTTCTCCTTGCAAGACGGCATCCACCACGTTGAGCAACCCTCCTGCACTGAGTAGCGCAGCTTGGTAACTATCATGGGTCAGATAGGTATCCACATCTAGATTCTTGCCAAGCAACGCCGTTGATTCGAGCCGGTTTAGATAGGCACGGCTGTGTACACGGAAAATGGCATCCAGGGGAGCTGGCGTGCTGGGAATGTGGTTGAGCTTGTTAAGAATGCCATCCACTTGTAGCAAACTCCAGCTTTCTTCGACGCGGCGATGATTTTCAGGATGACCGTCACGTGTATGGCGCTTGTGAAACGGGTCATAGGCAATGGCTGTAGGCTTCATGGGTACTCGGAATACTCTCTACTTCCCGACAAGTGGCCCTATTGTTGGCCCGATGGTTGGATTGACAACAGGTGTGAGGGGTTGGTCAAAGATCGGTCGGAAATATTGGCGCGCTGCACTACCACCCTCATCATCGGCGGGTGTAAATTCAAATTGTAGATCAAACTCCAACTCGTCAGTTCGTAGCGCGCGGATACGGTGATAAAGTTGCACAGGCTTGTCACTTTGCACAGGTTGGGTGCTGTGGAGTGTTGTTCCATCCCACACCAGGCTGATGGAGCCTCCGTTCATTGGCAGATCGAGCAGTGCCCACCAAGCCCAATGATTGCCGCGCTTGGGGTTGACCACCAATTTGCCTTGACGCCGTTGCAGACCACAGGCTCCCCATACCGCTTCGCCTGCCAGTGTAATGCCCTGCCAGGGGTCATCAAAGCCCCACGGTCGCTCATCACCAAAATACCAGCCCGCCTGATCCAGCCAGTTTTGCACAGAGAGCGGTTCGACTTCGGCGGGCGCGGGCGTGTAGCCTGCTTCTTCGGCAATACGTTCAAGCTCACAGGCTTCGCTCTCCCAGCGCACTGCATCCCCGCTGGCGCGTTGTTGGGATGCCAGTGCGACGGCATAGCGCAATCCCATCCCTGCGGCGGCAAACAGAGTTGGGTTCATTTCAACTTGCGCGTCGAACCGCACTTGAATGAGCGTTTCGGCACAGGCTTGCACGGCGGCATAATGTTCGGCCAAAAGCTCTAGGTTGGGATGGCGGCGCAGGTGTTCCATGAGGGCGAAGAGATAGGCGCTAATGCTCCACGCCATGCGCGGCCCTGGCGCTTCCAACTCGTCTTTGGGACGGATGGGAAGCAGGGGGGGCAGTTTGCCCTGGCTCTTTTCTGCCACGCGTCGCAGGTGTGCCAACAAATTGCGGCTTAGGATGAGGTTGGAAGCATCCAGGCTTTTGACCAGTGTGGGTACACGCTCAATGGCGCGGTCGCTGGGCACAAAGCCACTGCGTAGTTTTTGCACATGACGCAGCGTGGTAATGCGACCCACTTGAACGGCGCGGTTGAGTCGTGGGTCTGGTGTCCACAACCTGCCTGTTTTCAGTGCCCGATCCCATGACTCGACGCTTGCCTCAAAGGAGCGCTCGGTGTCACGCAGCGCCAGGAAACTGCTCCACGCCACTTGCTCGCCGACATCGCTTAGTGTAAGCAACAGTGGCACTTCCACCATGCCATTGACCAGCACATAGTAGACTAGCTTTGCCTTGCCATCATTGCTGAGTTCAATGCCCGTGGGACGTCCATGGGGGTTGCCAAAGACACGGGTACTCTCGGCGTTGTGTTGCGAGTAGATGCCGCGCGCCTGACCCGGATTGCGCTGGGCAACCAACAGCCCATCCACAATGCGTTGGCTCAAGGGTTCACCCCAGTCGATTTCGATATCCAGCCGGATCAACTGGTCGCCCTCTGCCTGACAATCGAGCACCCAGATCGCCGCGCGATCATCGGCGCTGCCCAGGGGGACTGCCAATCGCTTGCTGATGATCATGCCCTCACTACCCAAGATCGTCTCTTGATAGCCAGGGTAATAGCGGGTGACAAGCGGGGCTAACTCTTCGTGCTGCGGATCACTCACATGCAGGCGAATCGAGCGGGCGTAAATGGTATCAGCCCAAGGCCAGACCAGATCATGCAGGTCGGTTGCGGCATCCACTGTGAAGGACAACTCTTGATTCGCCAGCCGGTAGTGCAGCTTTGGATCACTGGCTTGTGTTCTGGAGGCAGGGGCATCAAGAATTTGTGGTTGGTCGAGAATTGGATCAAAGGGGTTCATATACTGTTGTAAATCCTAGAAAGCGTGCAAGAACGAGTATGGCTGAACAGAGATTGCTAAAACGTGATTATACTGGAAGTGGCGTCGCGGATGAAGATTTTATTTCGGCTGGATTCACACCTGCCATCAGTAGACCCAACGCTTCACGCGTGGCTTCTGCGCGTGGGAGGATTGCCACAACTTCCCCCTTGTACATCACGGCAATACGGTCGGCAAGCGCCATAATCTCATCCAGTTCGGCACTCACCACCAGGACGGCAATGCCTTCATCACGCTTGGCAACAATCTGGTTGTGAATAAATTCAATCGAACCTACATCAATCCCACGCGTCGGTTGTGCGGCGATGAGCAACTTGACCTCGCGGCTAAACTCGCGTGCCACCACCATCTTTTGCTGATTTCCGCCAGAGAGATTACCTGCCAACGTTTTGACACTGGGAGTGCGTACATCAAATTTTTCCACCAACTCTTCGGCGTGCTCATCCCAAACATCCTCGCGAAGATTCCAACCTTGGGCAAAGGGAGGCAGGTAATAGGTATTCAAGGCGAGGTTGTGGGCAACGTCATAGGTCTCCACCATACCATAGGTATGGCGATCTTCGGGTACATGGCAGCTTTGTCCTTCGGCAGTGATACGCCGCGGGGACGCATTGGTCATATCGACGCCATTGATCTTGATGTGACCACTTTGGGCGGCGCGCAGCCCTGTT
>JBBQIG010000056.1:0-13737 GCA_038324715.1 Anaerolineae bacterium
CCATTCATGCCAGCCACAAGTCCAACAGCTTCTGGCTCATCGCCATCATCTGCAGCCAACGCAGCAGCCTGAATTGCAGAGGCGTCCACCCCTGGCGGCAATGCGATCACGGTATCCTCTTGAACCCGATCCCCATCGCTCACCAACAGTGTATAGTCGCCAGGAATATCCAAAGAGCGGTTCTTGAGTTCCGTATTGCTCACCTTGAGCATACGAACCTCACCCTCCCAATAGATATCCACCAAGCCATCCATCTCAGCGATAACGGCTTCACCCTTGGGATTACGTGCCTCGAACAATTCCTCGACACGAGGCAGACCCTGGGTAATGTCATCACCACCAGCCACACCACCTGTATGGAAGGTACGTAGCGTCAACTGTGTACCAGGCTCACCGATGGATTGCGCAGCGATAATACCGACTGCCTCACCCATGCGAATGATACCACCGCGTGCCAAGTCCTCACCGTAACACTTTTCGCACAGACCAAAGCGCGATTCACAAGTCAAAGCGCTCCGTACAAACGCCCGCTTCACATCATGACGTGATAGGGTTGCCAACGCCGCCTCATCCAAGAGGGCATTGTGGCCCAAGAGCAGTTCGCCAGTCGCTGGATCCGCCACCTCACCTGCCAGATAACGGCCAGTGATGCGTTCGTGGAAGGTTTGCCCCACACTCTTAGCATGTGCACCATCCACCCAGATACCATTGGCAGTACCACAGTCAAGCTCAGTGATGATCACATCCTGCGCCACATCAACCAAACGACGGGTCAGGTAACCAGCATCCGCAGTACGCAACGCCGTATCAGCCAAACCTTTACGAGCGCCATGCGTGCTCAAGAAGTATTCAAGTGCCGTCAAGCCTTCGCGGAAATTCGAGCGAATTGGCAGCGGGATAATTCGACCATTCGGGTCAGCCATCAAACCACGCATACCCGCCAACTGGCGAATCGGGTTGATACCACCCTTGGTTGCGCCCGACTGTGCCATAGCGCCCAACCCATGCACAGGGCTAAGCAGCGCCTTCACAGCATCGGTCACTTCATCCGTAGCTCGCGTCCACAATTCAACAATCTTGTTATATTGCTCTTCCGAAGTAATCAAACCACGGCGGTATTGTTGCTCAGAGAGTTCCACTTCGCGCGTTGTGCGCTCCAAAATCTCAGCCTTTACCTCAGGCACTTGGATATCGCTAACAGCGATGGTGATACCCGACAATGTCGCATACTTAAAGCCAAGGTCCTTGATTTCGTCCACCACTTCGGCAGTAATATCGCGACCCAGATGCTTATAGCAAAGAGCGACAACAGAATCAACACCCTTACGATCCAACACCTCATTCACATACCACAGCGGTTCTGGCAAGCTGCGGTTGAAGATGATACGACCCACAGTGGTGGTGATCAAGCGGTCAACAGGCCAATTTGCCCCCAACAGCCCCAACGCCCGCACTACTTCGCGCGTCTCAGCAACTGCAACATCGCCATACTCAGGCAGAGCCTTACCGATCTCTCCTTCGCCGCGAGTATAGTAGTCCATCAACTGGCCCACACTGGTGACGCCAATCTTCGCAAGCGCATCAGCGACACCTGCGCTAAGCCCTGCAAATTCACCCTTTTCCGCCATCAACGCCGAGCCTTGCACGATATCGGCAATGGCTAATTGATCAAACTTATTGGTGAACCAAACGCGCACAGGTTCGCGCAGCTTAACAATACCCATATCATGGGCATATTCAGCTTCATCCATCGTGGCAAAGGTCGGCAGATACTCTTCACTGTTATTTGCCTCACCAGTACCATTGCTATTGCTCAGACCATTGGCGTTAGGCGTATTGTTGCCATTGGCATAGGGTGAAATATGCCGCGTGCGACGTGGTTCAACCACGGTCAGGTAATAGACACCCATAACCATATCCTTGGAAGGACCGACAATGGGGTCACCGCTACTAGGCTTGAGCAAGTTATGGCTCGCCAACATCAGTTCGCGCGCTTCCTTCACAGCCTGCTCGCTCAAAGGCACATGCACAGCCATTTGATCGCCGTCAAAGTCAGCATTAAACGCTGCACAAGTCAACGGATGCAGGTTGATTGCGCTACCTTCCACCAACACCACCTCAAAGGCTTGAATGCCCAAGCGATGCAATGTCGGTGCACGATTTAGCAACACAGGTCGCTCGTGGCAAATCTCTTCCAGCACATCCCAAACTTCGGGGCTGAAACGATCCACCATGCGCTTGGCACTCTTAATATTGTGGGCAAAGTTTTCTTCCACCAAGCGGCGCATGACAAAGGGCTTGAACAACTCAAGCGCCATCTTCTTTGGCAAACCACACTGGAAGAGCTTGAGCGTTGGCCCAATCACGATCACCGAGCGTCCAGAATAATCCACACGCTTGCCCAACAGGTTACGACGGAAACGACCCTGCTTGCCCTTCAGCAGATCGCTCAAGCTCTTAAGCTTGCGCTTGCCGCTGCGGCTCACAGCACGACCGCGTCGTCCATTATCCACCAAGCTATCGACCGCTTCTTGCAACATGCGCTTTTCGTTACGCACAATCACATCCGGCGCGCCCAGTTCCATCAAACGACGCAGTCGGTTGTTGCGGTTAATCACTCGACGATATAGATCATTCAAGTCAGATGTAGCAAAGCGTCCACCATCCAACTGCACCATCGGGCGCAAATCGGGTGGGATGACGGGCAATGCGGTCATAATCATCCACTCAGGACGATTTGGCTCGGCATGGTTACCATCCGCACGGAAACCACTCTTGCGGAAGTTTTCCACCACACGCAAGCGCTTGGCAGCCTTCTTGCGACGCTGCTTCGAGCGAGTGGTGCGAATCTCGCGGCGCAGTTCCTTGGTCAGCTTGTCCAAGTCAACTTTTGCCACAATATCGCGCACAGCTTCCGCGCCCATGCCACCCGTGAAGACATTGCCCCACTTGTCGGCAAGCTCACGGTAACGGTTTTCAGTCAGCAACATGCGCTCTTCCAGCGTCTTGAGTTCTTCCAGATCGCGCTCCATGTTCGTGCGGATGCGATCCTTCTTCTCCTCAATCCCCTGGCGCAGCTCATCCAACTGGGCACCCAAATCGCTACGTACATGCTCGCGCTTGGCGCTTGTCAGCATGCGGATGTCTGTCTTTTCTTCATCCGATTGGTGCTGCAGAGCGTTCAGTTGTTCTTGAACCAAGTCGTTAATCAGAATCTCATGGTCGCGCGAGATCACTTCGCCAACCTGGAAGACTGGCTGATCCGACCAAGAGAGCATCTTGGCTTCATTGGCCTTTTGACCCACACGGGTGGAAAGCCAGGTTTGCAGCGTCTGTGCTTCAGCAATGATCTTGGACGATTCCTCATTGATCTTCTCGTCCATCTCACGCACTTGCACTTCTTCTTCTTCATCCAACGTGCCCAGACCACTCTCCAAGCGACTTTCCAGGCTTGTCATTGTATCGCCAACTTCGTTGTCGATACGGCCCAAACGCATGGTTAGCTCGCGCTCGTGGCGCTGAATGGCACGGCTGCGTGCATCTTCGTTCACGTTAGTGACGATATATTGGGCAAAATAAAGCACCCGCTCCAGATGGCGTGGGCTAATGTTAAGCAACAACCCCAAGCGGCTGGGTACACCCTTTACATACCAAATATGGCTAACAGGTGAAGCCAATTCGATATGGCCCATGCGCTCGCGGCGCACACGGCTAGGCGCAACCTCTACACCACATTTATCACAAACAATACCCTTATAGCGCACCCGCTTATACTTGCCACAGGCACACTCCCAATCTTTTGTTGGGCCAAAGATACGTTCGCAAAAGAGACCATCGCGCTCTGGGCGCAACGTTCGGTAATTAATTGTTTCTGGCTTGGTAACCTCGCCATAGCTCCATTCACGAATTTTTTCCGGTGAGGCTAGCGAAATCCGAATTGCATCAAAATTCTTTACTTCCATTAGTATTCCTTCTCTTTCGAGCGACAGAAGGTGGGCAGGCTACGGAAGATTCAGCGCTGTTGACCGAGTGTAAAAACCAGGTTTAACACTAGGTTTAACAACCAGGAATTCATCCCTCGGTCAACATACGCTTGCGTGACACATTACTGAGTAAATCTATCAATTAATTCAGCAACATGTCACAGGCTTGCATCGCACACATTACTCACTGCTGCGACTCATAGGCCCTGGCACGTTTAGGCTAAAGCCGAGCTTCGGCACGTGCTCATCGCCGTCTTCCTTGCCAAATTGAATGACCTCATTCTTGTCGTTGATGACCTCGATATTCAACGCCAAGCTCTGAAGTTCCTTCACAAGCACCCGGAAGCTCTCCGGAACGCCTGGGCTTTGAATCTCCTCACCCTTGACAATGGCTTCGTAGGTCTTAACGCGACCACTCACATCATCAGACTTAACAGTAAGCATTTCTTGCAACGTATAAGCCGCACCATAAGCTTCCAGCGCCCACACTTCCATCTCACCGAAGCGCTGACCACCGAATTGTGCCTTACCACCCAACGGCTGTTGTGTAACCAAGCTGTATGGGCCGGTGCTCCGTGCATGAACTTTATCTTCGACCAAGTGATGCAATTTCAACATCTGCACCACACCAATTGTCACAGCAGAATCATACGGCTCGCCAGATTTGCCATCATACAGGCGTTGCTTCCCGGTTGTGGGTAGCGGCCAACCTATATCCAGGCTCAACTCGTGCGCAGCAGCTTCCAATTCGGCACCACGCAAGTCAGTGGGATCACCATTGTGATGGCGCATCCACTCGTGCAGAGCAACCTCTTTGGCTTCTTCATTCGATTCTTTGCTCGTGCGGCGTGTGTTATACGCATCAGGCACCAACAACTCTGGCGAATGACCCCGATCGCGCATCCACTCGCGCAAACAAGCATAGCGGGCATAGCCCTCGTCACGGTAGAGACGCTCGGCATCATAGCCCAACGGCTCTAGCCAATTGACCAAGTAGATGCGGCGGGCATCATCATCGTCAAGCAATTCTTCTTCTTCACCGATATCTTCCTGCTTGAGCAACTCCCATGCAGCGGCTGCGGCATCACGCCACGCCCGATCGATCAACCAAGCACGAACCAACTCAGCCTCGATCTCATCTTCCTTTGCACCATCAAAGACTGGCGTTTCGGCCATAAAGCCCAAACGGCTTGCCGCCCAACCCAAGTGAGCTTCCAAAATCTGACCGATGTTCATACGGCCTGGAACACCCAACGGGTTGAGGATAATATCGACTGGCGTACCATCTTCCAAGAAAGGCATATCTTCCACAGGAACAACCTTAGAGATAACACCCTTATTGCCATGGCGACCTGCCATCTTATCACCTTCAGTCAAACGACGGCGTTGCGCCACACTCACACGCACAATCTTCTCCACACCAGCCGCCATATCGCGATGTTCGTCACGGTCAAAGACCTTGACATCCACCACCTTGCCGCGCTCACCATGGGGCAGGCGCAACGAGCTATCCTTCACTTCTCGCGCCTTCTCGCCAAAGATGGCACGCAGCAACTTCTCTTCCGGTGTCAGTTCGGTCTCACCCTTGGGCGTAATCTTACCCACCAGAATATCACCCGGTGTTACTTCTGCACCGATACGAATAATTCCATCCTCGTCCAAATCCTTGAGAGCATCTTCACCTACATTGGGAATGTCACGCGTAATTTCTTCTGGACCCAACTTGGTCTCACGCGCTTCAATCTCATGCTTCTCAATATGGATCGACGTATATTTATCATCTTGCACCAAACGTTCGGAGACCAAAATAGCATCTTCGAAGTTGCCACCTTCCCAACTCATATAGGCAACCACGACGTTCTGACCCAGGGCCAATTCGCCATTTTCGGTGCTGGAGCTATCAGCCAGAACATGTCCGACCTCAACAATATCACCCTTAAAGACAGAAGGGCGCTGATCAATACATGTGCTCTGATTGCTGCGATTATACTTGCGCAAGTGATAGACCCGGCGCGTGCCATCACGCTCCTGCACCACCACTTCGTCGCCTGTAACGCTAACAACTTCGCCAGCGTTCTTCGCCACAATCACCTGACCAGAGTCAATTGCTGCCTGGAACTCCATGCCTGTGCCCACAATTGGCGCATCGGGACGGACAAGCGGCACTGCCTGGCGTTGCATGTTGGAACCCATCAAGGCGCGGTTGGCGTCGTCATGCTCCAAGAAAGGAATCAAAGCCGCCGACACACCCACAATCTGCTTGGGCGACACATCCATGTAACGGATGCGGTTCGGCATTTCAAACAAGAAAGTCTCTGCACGACGTGCAGAAGGCCGTTGCGTTTGAAATTCACCCACTGCATTCAAGTGTGAAGATGCCTGGGCAATCGAAGCTTCTTCATCCTCGTCTGCTGTCAGATAGACGACATCGCGGCTGGCATAAGGCTTCACGCGAATTTTGCGTCCCCCCGCTTTTTCGGCGAAAGCAACGATCTTAGCCGCCATTGCATCATCAATGACATCACCACGAGCAGCAATCTCTGTGCCGTCATCAACAAGGTCTTCATCCAACGTGTGCCCCAACATCTCATCAGCAATGGGGTCCATGTCAATGAAAACTTTGCGGTAGGGAGTTTCGATAAAGCCAAAGTCATTCACGCGACCAAAGCTTGCCATCGAACCAATCAAACCGATGTTAGGACCTTCTGGTGTCTCAATCGGACATATACGACCATAGTGGCTAAAGTGAACGTCACGCACATCAAAGCCCGCGCGCT
The DNA here is from genome assembly GCA_038324715.1 of Anaerolineae bacterium. Lineage (GTDB taxonomy): Bacteria > Chloroflexota > Anaerolineae > Caldilineales > Caldilineaceae > QEUY01. The sequence continues at coordinate 6,761 of JBBQIG010000056.1, forward strand.
CACGACGAAGACCACCCGGCCCCAACGCGCTCAAGCGACGCTTGTGGGTCAATTCAGCCAGAGGATTGGTCTGGTCCATGAATTGGCTCAATTGGCTGCCGCCAAAGAACTCGCGTGTTGCCGCCACCACAGGGCGAATATTGATCAACCCCAAAGGGGTCACCTGCTCTGGGTCACGAATGGACATGCGCTCGCGCACAACACGTTCCATACGCAACAGACCGATACGCAGTTGATTCTGAATCAGCTCGCCCACAGTCTTGATACGGCGATTCCCCAAGTGATCAATATCATCGGGTCGCGCAGGGCCATTGTTAATGTTAATCAGGCGCTTAATCACCGCCACCAGATCTTCATTGGTGAGGATGCGCGTCTCCAATGGCGTATTCAAGCTCAGACGGCGATTTAGCTTATAGCGACCTACCTTGCCCAAGTCATAACGGCGTGGGGCAAAGAAAAGGCCCTGCAAGAAGCTATTGGCATTATCCAACGTTGGCGGATCGCCAGGGCGCAATTTTTTATAGAACTCCAGCAAAGCATCATCAACACCCTTCTGGCTGTTGTTGGTGGGATTGCTGGTTGGGTCACGCTCCAATGTGGATTCAATAAAGGGATGATCCAAATTGGTATCAGTATCAGCAAAAAGTTCACGAATTTCTTCATCGGTGCCAAAACCAACGGCACGCAAAAGAATGGTGACGGGCAGCTTGCGCTTCCGATCAACCTTCACGCTAATAATATCGCGCTTGCTGGTTTCAAACTCTAACCATGCCCCACGGCTTGGGATCAACTTTGCACCAGCCAAGTCACGGCCAGTGGCACGATCTTCTTCCACCGTGAAATAGACACCTGGCGAACGAATCAATTGGCTAACAACAACACGCTCGCTACCATTAATAATAAAGGTGGCTGATTCGGTCATCAACGGGAAGTCGCCCATAAAGACTTCCTGCTCGCTGATTTCACCCGTGTCCCGGTTAACCAACTTCACCTTCACCCACAACGGTGCGGAAAAAGTGATATCACGTTCTCGACATTCATCCTCAGGATACTTCGGCTCACCAAAATAAAAATCACCAAAGTGCAGCTCTAGGTTCTTATTAAAACTAACAATTGGGGAAATTTCGCTGAACAGTTCGCTCAGCCCCTCGCCCTTGAACCAGTCAAAACTGTGTAACTGCACCTCGGTTAGCCGAGGCAAATCCAAAATGGTTGGGGTGCGCGCATACGATTTACGCATGGTTTGTGCACCGCGGGTTGGCGCATTAATACCATTCCAGGATAGGCTCATGTAGCACTCAGCTCCTTACACTACATCCTTACACTGCAATTGACGAGGCTTGATTTGTATAAAAGATCGGGTAACAGACTAGTATGATTTACAACTGGTTTCAAAACCGGCAAACAAACACATTGAGCAACTCTTTTTAAGTACTCTTTCATAAAAAGTGCCTAAACAGTCAGTTGACCGGAAAATAGCAATAAGACACCAGGATAGACAGTTACTAATCAGCGACGCCGCTGATTAAATCACTACCTACTACAGGTGTCTTTGATATTTCAAGGCTAGTTCAAATTACAACGCCATGAACGACTGTCGAAAAACCACAGGATCCTGGATAGAACCTGTAGTAAATACCCTGACAATCGCCACATGAGCAACCAGTGTCCTACCCTTAAGATTATAGGGCATCCGTTCGGGTTGCCATCCTCCAGTTGTCGGTCGCATACCCATCCAGTCGCCAGATCTTCATACGATAACATCCTTCTGCCTCCACGCTTCTGCCGTGTCTAAAACCACCTCAGAATGTGCTGCCAGGGGACATCATCAAGCCAACAAAATCAAGCCAACAAATAAGGTAATACACTCCTCAATGTTCGGCCCTACACGCACAACAACTTCCGCTATGCATTTCTATCACATCGCTTTTACCAGACCGCTGCGCTAGAAATTTTCAATGTGGAATTGCCGCACGAACTTCTACATTATAACACTAGAGCATCAAAAGCACATATTATGACTACTCGTATAGTTAGAACGCGACTTGCAATCTTACCACAGCCTCACAGCCGTGTCAAATCCCAATTTCGAAGAATTTATGGTACATCTAAGAAAAACAAGAAAAATTGGTTGTCGGGTAAAAGTGACTGAAGATTATCGAAAAGGAAACATAGTGCGTAGAACTTATTTATGTTGACGAGAATTCAGCCATAAAATTACGGGGATTTTCCCACAGATATTCTCTCGTCTAGCATCCACTGTTGCGCCGATATTCTACTTCATTTTCCTCTCTAATATCGTAAGCCCGCTCTCTATATCCCAATTTAATATCCCAATTTGGATCGATTTCGAGTTCATTTAAGGGTGGACACATTACAACATATCTACTATAATGTGGGACATAATGGGGCAAAGTGGGGCAACAGACCTAGAAATAGTCGAGTTGACCCTAAACTATGTGTGAATCATTAGGCCAAGCAAAAGATTAAAGTTTCCATTTGGAATAACTTGGGATATCTACAGCGCACTCTTTCCATGAGCCAGCAGATGGGTGAAATAGCGTGTTTCTGGGCGAATTCAGTCACAGTCTGGATAACAAAGGCCGGTTGACAATTCCGGCAAAATTCCGTGACCAACTCGCAACCGGTTTGGTCGTCACACGCAGCCCTCAAGATCGCTGTCTCTTGGTAATGCCCCAAGCTAAATGGAACGAAGTGGCAGAAAAAATCAGTGCTCTGCCCCTAGCCGATTCTCGTTCTGCACTCTTGCGTCGTGCCATCTTCAGCGCCGCCGAAGATTTTAAGCCCGATAAACAAGGTCGCATTCTAGTCAGCCAGCGGCTGCGCGACTACGCCCAGATTGAGACTGATATTGTCATCGCTGGCGTCAATACTTTTCTTGAACTATGGCAGCCCCAACTGTGGGAAGAAAAAGTTCTCAAACAGTTGGAAAGTGGTGACATTGATGGGGAACTCTTTGCGGCACTCAATGTCTAAAGGGCAAGAAACACCAGCGCAACCGCCCGCCCAAGGTCATATTTCGGTCTTAGTGGATGAAGTGTTAGCAGGGCTGAATCTACAGCCTGGTGACAGCGCCATCGATTGCACCTTTGGCGGCGGGGGTCACACCGCCCACATTTTGCACCAAATCGCACCCACAGGCAGGATGCTTGCACTCGATGCAGATCCAGACGCAATTGCGCGAGGCAATGCCCGTTTTCCTGAAGAGATTGCAGCAGGTCGATTGGTTCTTGTGCAATCAGATTTCGACCAAGTGCAAGAGGTCGCCAAACTTCAAGGCTTTGCTCAAGTTGCTGGCATCTTACTGGATTTAGGCGTTAGCAGCTTTCAATTTGACCAAGCCGAGCGCGGTTTTTCGCTGATGCAGCCAGGGCCGCTGGATATGCGTTTTGACCCAGAACAGTCCACAAGTGCCGCCGACCTTGTAAATTTTTGGCCCGAGCGAGAATTAGCGGATCTGATTTACCAATATGGGGAAGAACGCCTCAGCCGCCGCATCGCTCGCTATTTGGTACAAAATCGCCCCATAACCACAACACAACAGTTGGCAGAGCTAGTATCAAAGGCAGCGGGAGGACGACGAGGAGATCGGATTCACCCAGCTACACGCACCTTTCAAGCATTACGTATTGCCGTCAATCGTGAGCTAGACCAACTTACTGCGGTTTTACCTCAATGTTTGTCTCTTTTACGTCCTGGTGGGCGACTTGCAGTCATCAGCTTTCACAGTTTGGAAGACCGCATCGTAAAGCAGTGGTCACAGGCGGAAGCGCAGGACTTTGTTCACGACAAATTGCACCCGCACGGTGGCGTTGCACGCACACCCACATTGCGAATCGTGACCAACAAGCCGGTAACGCCGTCATTATCAGAAATTGAACGCAACCCACGCAGCCGCTCAGCTAAATTGCGCATCATCGAACGCATCTAAGCAAGCATTTCAATACGAGTTTCAGACAGCAGATTTTCAGACAGCAAATTGTTCTCATTTTTCATTCGTTATTTTTGATTCAGTTCTTATAGTTTGGTTAAGGAACTTAGGTAACGATGACCATGAATCACTCCACTTCATCTTTCTCATCTAACCCAAGCCTCCGGCTCTCTTCCACACCGGCTTCCTCGCAGATGTCGGTGGCGGCGCTTCCTTCCTTTGGTGCCGACGGGTTGGATCAGGCTCAACTCTCGCTGAACCGGCTTCAGCAACTTATCAACCTGTTAGATAGCTCTTTGCGCCTGCCCAACAATCCACGCGCCTTTATGATTTATCTATTGGGTCTCTCCATTGTCTTTGCTGGCGCATTTGTACACGTACTCATTGCCGCGCAGATTACGCAAGCGGAATTCAAGCTCACTCAGCTTCAGGAAGAGTACCGCATCATTGAAGAACAAAATGGTCATATCATCTTCCAGATTGCGCGTGACACCAACCTCATGAGCCTGCACGCACGAGTGACAGAACAAGGCTATGTACCGGTGCAAGAGCGGGAATATGTCTTTGTCCCTGCTGACACACTCATGGATTCCAGCGCGCAGGCAAGCGCAGAACCAAACGGAGTTGCACAACCGGCAGTTTCCCAATCTGCGACAGTCGCGCAAGCCAATGCACCCGTGAATTCCGCAAATTTAGATGCCCAGACAAGCATTGGGCAATTTGCAAGCTGGAAAGAATTCTTTGCAGTAAGCACAGATTCAAGTGCAGCCTTAACCAGATCAAACACAGGGGCTTCTATTGATACACCTGCCTTTTGGTCAACTTGGTGGGAACAAACAACGGCACGCGGCTCAGAGCTGATCAAAGAAGTCAGCGCGCAATAATGCCCAGGCTACGCATGCCTGAGTGCATTGATCCGCTAGTGAGCAAAACCGTATCTTCACTTTTGTGCGAATGGGCGGAGTATTCTCATGCAATCTAACTCAAGGCTGATTCCCCCCACGGGCACCAGCACACCAGAGCCAGACAGTAAGTCCCCGCTTACGCCGCCGCCGCGTTCGCCTTGGCGAATGTGGACGGTGGTCTCGTTCATGGTGCTCGTCTTGGTGGCTTTAATTGCACAACTGGTTCGCTATCAGGTATTTCCGTCCGTTGATGAGGAAAATGTAGGCGCAGCCGAGGCGATGGGGTCACGCGGAGCCATTGTCGATCGCAATGGTTCGCCACTGGTGGTCAATCGCTACTTTTCCCAATTAACCACTACGCCCAGTCTCATAAAAACATCAGAAGATCGCCGTGAAGTTGCCGAGCAGCTTCACGAATTAATTGGCTTGTCCAGCGAGCAGATCTATAACACGCTCACTGAGTCCGCACAATCCATGTGGGTAGTTTTGGCCGATGCCATTCCACTAGAAGATGCATACAAAATTGCCGAGTTCCAAAACTCATTGCGTCAGCAACCCGGCTCATTCCCACTGCTGCATGTGCAAGCCACGCCAATGACCAGGCGCTATTATCCACAGGCCGAACTCACCTCACACGTTCTGGGCTTTGTCATACCCGGCACTGGTGGCATCACTGGGATTGAGGAATATTACAATGGTTTCTTGCTGCGTGACGGGGCAGGCTTATTAGGCCAAACCAGTATCCCTGTCAACGACCTATCGCAAGATGTCTTGCGCTTTGTCCCTTCTTCTGTGGGCAAAGATTTGGTGCTAACGCTCGACAGTACCGTGCAATGGATCATCCGCGAAGAGTTAATGAAGGGGCTAGAAGAGTTTAAGGCTGTGGGCGGCACCGTGATCGTCATGGACCCAAACACAGGTGCAATTTACGGGATGGTCAGCCTGCCCGATTATGACCCGAATCGCTATGAATTGGTTCCGCAGGATAGTTTCAACCTCTTTACTAATCCTGCAATCAGCGCCCAATATGAGCCAGGTTCAATCTATAAAATTATTACAATGGCAGCAGGAATCGATGCAGGGCTTGTAACGCCTGATCGGATCTTTAATGACAGTGGCAGCTATAGCATCGGTGGGCGGGTCATCTTTAACAGTAACCGCATGGCAAATGGCGAGGTAACTGCCACCGAGGCATTGGCCCTGTCGCTCAATGTCATCACCTCCCAAATTGCCGAAGAACTGGGGCGAGATGAATTCTATCGCTATGTGCGGCTCTTTGGCTTTGGCTCGGCAACCAATGTAGACGTCTCAGGTGAGATCAACGGTGCAATCAAAACGCCACAGGACCCTAACTGGAGCCTTGCTGACCTCGGAACCAACAGCTTTGGTCAAGGTCTTGCTTGCACACCGTTGCAAATGCTCAACGCCACCGCGGTCATTGCCAATGGAGGACGTTTGTTACAGCCCCATTTTGTGCAAGCACGTGTGATGGATGACAAGGCGCAAGTTACCCACCCAACTGTCACCCGCCAAGTGATTAAGCCAGAGTCAGCAAAGATAATGGCACAAATGATGGCGGATGTGGTAGGCACCGGCGAATCCTTAGCAGGTGTACCTGGCTATGCAGTCGCAGGCAAAAGCGGTACTGCACAAATTCCGTCCGCCGAAGGCTATGTACAAGAAGAGACCATTGTGAGCTTTGTGGGCTTTGCCCCAGCCGATGATCCTCAATTTGTGATGTTGGTCAAAATGGATCGACCCGACCCTGAAGTCAATGCATGGGCAGGTCAAACCGCGGCCCCCGTTTTTGGCCGCATTGCCCAAAGGCTACTCGATCACTTTAGCGTGCCACCCGACGATCTGCGCTTGGCCGCTGTTTCCGAAGCAAGGGAATAACATTGCCGCCAATTCTACCAACTCAGATCAACCAACACACGTTGTGGCAGGCGCTCACAGGTGACCTGCCACCACTCGCGCTTCCCCCCATGCCCATCGCCAATGCGGGGTTAGACAGTCGCGACATGGGTCCGGGCGATCTCTTTATCGCCTTTAAGGGCGAGCAAACAGATGGGCATCGGTATGTGGATGGCGCGCTTCATCGTGGCGCACAGGCAGTGATC
>JBBQIG010000057.1:0-13562 GCA_038324715.1 Anaerolineae bacterium
CTTAGCAGACTCTTTCACAGAAATTCTCTAACCAAGCTGTTCCAGTGGCTTCTGTTTTTCCGGCTCTTTTAGCCCTATTTTGTGTAAATTTGATTTCATCGCTAACTCTACTTCACCGCGTGTGGCACTTCTGTGTCTAAGTGAGCATGGGCGTCATGACTCGCCAGCCAAATCAAATCACGCCAAAAGAGTAATTGGCAGATTGCATAATAGAGCCGCCCCCACAGACCACTCCAGCGCACCTGGTCATAGTCCACCAATACAACGCGCGGTTGTAATTCGTTGGTCAGCATGAGATTATGCGCGGCCCACAGCCGTTGATTGAAAAACCCCCAAATACGCTTGGGCCACATCCACGGCTGGTTCATCCGCTGGCGTTCAGCGATGTTGCGGCTGGCTGTGCCATAGAGATCAGGCATGTGACCGGTCTGCCGGTAACAACGTAGCGATTGGCGCAAAAGTGACAGCAGTTGCCAATTAATCTGCGACCGCTCTTGGGCGGCGAGAGTTTGATAGTCGATTTCTACCAACGGGCGCGCTGCCGCAAGATAGGGTTGGATCGCAATGGCATAATAACGACCGCTACCATCTTCGCTCAAGATAAAATCACTCTCGATGCTATGTTCAGGGCCAAGATATGCGACAAAGAGAGACGCGACGTTCTGCATGTCCACAATTTCCTGACGGGCAACCGCTGCCGTGGTCGCCGACAACTGTTTGACTTTGACTACAAAGTCTCCAGTCTCACTTTGCCCATCAGCCTTGTGCCCATCGTTATAGAGGTAGGCATCATGGAGGTAGACATCCGTTTCACTGCCTCCCCCGATCCGCTGTAGTCCATGCATGGAGGTGATAGGTGCCGCCACTCGTTCGACTTCTGCTTGTTGCATCTTTACACCCTATCCACTTGCCAGACTACGCACGACAAACTCCTGCAACGAGGTGTGTGGGAATTTGCGCTACCCACACACTTCGTTGCGTTTGATTCAGTGCGCCGCTCGAACTCTGCCCCCATTGGGAATCTAGGAGGTACGCATCTAGGAAGTTGGAGACAGTGCTCTAGACGAGGAAAAATCTTCGTCCTTGCGGCGCACCCACGCCTTCTCCAACTCTGCCACCACCAGGATCAGCGAACTTGCGCCGATACAGGCAAGCAGGTCTTGCCCTGTCAGCGGTTGCGTGCCCAAGAAGGTGTTCAGCCAAGGCAGGTAGACCGCGCCAAGTTGCAGCAACAACACGACCGCGAGCAGCCCCATCAACGGGCGGTTGGTGAGGGGTGAGATGCGCCAGATCGGCTCTCGGTTAGAGCGGATGCCGAGCGCCTGCCAGATTTGGGCAAAAGCCAGGGTGGTGAAAAGCATTGTCTGCCAGTTGTCATGACCGGCGTTAAAGGCATAGGTGCCCAGCGCCAAGCCAACCGCGCCAATCGCAATCCCGATGCGTATCACGTGTGCGCCAAGTCCCCCGCTAAAGATGCCTGCTTGCGGCGAGAAGGGGGGACGGCGCATGATATTGCGCTCGGAAGGCTCCAAACCCAAACCAATTCCCAACAAACCATCGGTCAAGAGGTTGAGCCAGAGCAGTTGTAAAGGCAACAGTGGCGTCGTCATCCCCACCAAGACGCCACCCACCATCACGATGATCTTGCCAATATTGCCGCCTATGGAAAACTTGATAAACTTGCGTAGGTTGTCAAAAATGGTGCGTCCTTCTTCCACTGCCGCCACAATCGTGGCAAAGTTGTCATCGCGCAGAACCATGTCGGCGGCTTCTTTGGAGACATCCGTGCCGGTGATGCCCATGGCAACACCAATGTCGGCATGTTTGAGCGCCGGTGCATCATTGACGCCGTCACCCGTCATTGCGACAATATGGCCGCGACGCCCCAACGCTTCGACAATGCGCAACTTGTGTTCGGGTGAGACACGCGCAAAGACTGAGACCTGTTCGACCACGCCATCGAGTGCTGATGCGTCCATCTTCTCAATCTCAATGCCAGTCAAGACCAGGCTGTCAGCTTGGGCAATTCCCAGTTCGCGCGCAATGTGGGCTGCCGTGAGTGGATGGTCGCCCGTAATCATGACCGGACGAATTCCCGCTGCCAGACAACGTGCCACTGCTTCTTTCACCTCGGCGCGCGGGGGGTCCATAATACCAACCATGCCCACAAAGACCAACCCTGCCTCTGACACTTTGGTGAGTTTAGTCTCCGTTAGGGAGAAAGCAACACCGAGCACGCGCATTCCGTTCTGTGCCAGCGAGCGATTGGCCTCCTCAACCGAGTGACGGATCTGATCGGTCATGGGTTGGGCAACCCCATCCACCCAGACATGGCTCGAAATGTCGAGCAGACCATCGACACTCCCCTTGGTAAAGGCAATCCACTCCCTTGTTTTTTGACCTGGGATGGTGGCGAGTAATTCACCCGCACCGTTGGTTGCTGCTTCCTGAGAGTCACTGATTTCATGCACCGTGGTCATGCGCTTGCGCTCAGAATCGAAGGGTAGCTCGTTGCGTCGCGGCAGCAGGGTATCTACCTCGGCTTTGAGCAATCCATAGCGAGCCGCAGCCACCACCAGCGCGCCTTCGGTTGGGTCGCCCATCGCATGGAAGCGGCGGCTTCCTTCTGTCCCATCCTCAACCAGTTGCGCATCATTACAGAGTGCCCCCCCCCAAAAGCAGCAGGCGAATTGCCGGTTCGGCGGTTGCATTGCGCCCATTGGCTTGATAGAGCGCTTGTCCAACGTCGTTGGTCTCTTCGTTTAGGTCAAGCCGGTGTCCGGCAACATCTAGCACCGTAACCGTCATGCGATTTTCGGTGAGCGTACCCGTCTTGTCCGAGCAGATCACGGTGACGGAGCCAAGGGTCTCCACCGCGGGCAGACGCCGGATCAGGGCATTGCGCGCAAGCATACGTCGCGCACCGAGGGCTAGGGTAATCGTCACCACCGCAGGCAGACCTTCGGGTACGACTGCCACGGCAACACTTACACCCGTAAGAAAGACATCCACCAAAGGCTGACCGCGCCAGAGACCAAAGATGGCAACCAGGACGGCAGTGCCAATGCCAGCAAGTGCTAAGACTTTGCCCACTTGGTCAAGGCGTTTCTGCAGCGGCGTCTGTTCATTGCTCTCGCGTTGCAGCAAGCCAGCGATGTTGCCCAGTTCGGTTTGCATCCCCGTCGCCACAACCATGCCCGTGCCGCGCCCATAGGCAATCGTCGATCCCATATAGGCGAAGTTGCGCCGGTCGCCCAGTGGCAGATCTTCACCTGTCAGCGGCTCCGTCACTTTCTCAATGGCTTCGGCTTCACCCGTTAGCGCCGCTTCTTGAATGCGTAAATTAAAGGCCTCTACCAGGCGCAGATCGGCAGGCACCAGATTGCCCGCCTCGAGCACAACCATGTCACCCGGCACCAGTTCGGGCGCAGCAATCTCTTGAATGCGCCCATTGCGCCGCACCCGCACATTGGGCACAGCCAGTTGCTTAAGCGCCTGCATTGCCTGTTCGGCGCGCCATTCTTGAAAGAAGCCCAGCAGAGCAAAGAGCAGCACAATGGCGAGAATGGCGCTTGCCTCCAGCCACTTGCCCAGAAAAGCCGAGACCACGGCGGCAACAATCAGGATAATGACCATTGTCGCAGTCAATTGTTCCCAAAGGATCTGCCAGGGGCTTCGTCCCCCCTGTTCCTTGAGCGCATTACGACCATAAGTCTCGAGGCGCATCGCAGCCTCGTCGCTGCTCAAGCCCTGCGTGAGATTACTTTGCAGCGCAGCGGTTGCAGCTTCGACAGTTTGCGTGTGCCAAGCCTGCTTCGGTGGGGCTGGCGGGATTCGTTCATTCATGAGTAAGATTCAACCTCCTCGTAGGTGCTGCTTTTGGGGCAGCGGAAAGAAATACGGTGAGAAGAAGGGGTTAAATCGGCAACAAAAAACGAGACCACCTTGGATCATTCCAGATGGTCTCGCCTCAGTTACTATTTCTGGTCAGGTAGCCGAAGCGGTTGAATGTTACTCACATTCTCTGCTCGAATTGACGACTACCAGCGTCACCGCGCAAGCGGCGATAGGCTACTCCCCAACGGTTGTTGGTGAAGCTCAATTTTGGGTTGAGCGCCGCTTCGCGCCTGCCGATGTTACAAAGTTTTGAATGCAATGAGCAAGCCAAACCTTGTTCTATCCAACTTTCGTGGATAGGATATGCATTTGGCGGCATTGTTTATGTAAGTTGACCTACAATTCTTCACTACCCGCAATTGCGGACAGAAAATCCGACAGCCGCGGTGAGGGGGGCGGGAATTGACATGTGTTGCCCCTGGGCAACTTCCGCATCAAGCTGCGCCAGCCCTTCTGCCAGCGTGTCGGCTTGGGTAAAGAGGTTGGGTGCGCCGCCTGTGTGCAAGAAAACGACCTGGTCATTGGTGGTGAGCTTGCCCTGCTCAATCCACGAAAAGAGTCCGTGCATCGCCTTGCCAGAATAAACAGGGTCTAATAACAAGCCCTCTTGCTCTCCACAGCAGCGAATGGCTTGCACCACCCCCTGAGTCGGCGTGCCATAAGAGAGACCGGCATAGGCATCCTCCACGATCACCTCATCCGGCGACAGGTGAATATCCACCTCTAGGAGTTGGGCGGCTTGCTCCACCATGGCAGCAATGCGGCGGCGATGGTCGTAGGCGGTGTTGGGCGCGCCCGCTATGCCGATCACCTGCAAAGGCCAATGCAGTAACTTAGCTCCCAAGATCAAGCCGGCTTGGGTCACGCCAGAGCCAGTGGGGGTGAAGAGATGGGTGGCATGTGCGCCTTGTTGCAAAAGCTGCTGATATAGCTCGAGCGCCGCGTTGACATAGCCTAGGGCGGCAAGCGGTGCATGGGTGTTTTGAATCGCCATGATGTAGACCTTTTCGCCCTGGCGCTCAAGCTCGCTGGCAGCGGCTTCCATGATGTTGCGCGCTTCAGGTGACCAGGGGTCGGTGACATCGATAAAGCGCATCTCTGCACCGACAATGCGGTTGAGCAGCAGATTGCCCTGGATGGCTTCTTGGCCTGTGCCCCGCATAAAGAGAATGGGGCGCATTCCCGCTTTGCGTGCGGCTGATGCGGTCATGCGTAGATAGTTGGAGGCTGCGCCGGCGGTGGTCATGACCACGGTTGCGCCTTCGGCTTTGGCTGCGCCCAACAGGTATTCAAGTTTGCGCGCCTTGTTGCCACCCAATGCCAAGCCTGTCATGTCATCGCGCTTGACCCACAAACTTGGGCCGCCGAGCGTGGCGCTCAGGCGCGTCAGTGGTTCTAAAGGAGTGGGGAGAAAGGCTAAAGGCAACCGTGGATGACGAGCAAGATTCATGGCAGGTGGCTCCTGTTGATTGGAACGAATGAGTGGCTAGGTTTGTCAGCTAGAATGTAAGCGCAATCTATCCTCACTAGAGAGGATGTCGAGATGGTCTATGAAGTGGATTCCCATCTTGCGTTTCTTAAATGCCAACAAAATCAATGGTTAATTCGGGCGGCTGTTGTTTTTGGAAACAAATTCAATTAGCCCGACCCAATCTATTTGATTATTGACGATAAATTCGCTACGAAATTCCCCGGTCATTTCCTCAACTTTAGCGTTGTACACCTCGATGAATTCCGGCTCTCGCTTTTTGGCTTCTACATCCAGTGGGCGAATGATCGTTACATACAGCTCAGGATCACCCGAAATAAACTCCCAAAAATCCTGACCACAGTATTTGTAGTAAGTTGTTTCTGGATCAGTAAGATCTAGCTTGAGTGGGGTTTTGTCTTTTCCGTACATACAGCCATTCACGGCCACAATTGGGAGTGTTACACCATTTTGCTTGAGCCACTGCTTTGCCACCTTAAAATTACTCTTCATTTTGGCAATTTGATCTCGATTGCCCCAGTGGATTCCGGATTTTATGCCCACGATGTAGTAGATTTCATCTTTAATGAATTCCAGATCAATGCTGCCCATGACACCCTGTTCAGCCTTCTTACCCTCATACACCATGGAACAGATATAGATCGCTAACTTCTCAAGGAGATTCCCAAACATGGTTTCTTCCTGCGATGACAGAAAAGCATCCAAAGCATAGCGTATAAATGTTTCTGAAGTGCCTATGTTTTTGGCTTTGAACAGATAGGGGTTCTTCCGACTGAGAATATCCCTTTTGAGGCTATAACCTAATAGCTTTTCAATTCTTTTCTCGTAAAATTTTCTAACCACCTTCTCAGAGATGTAGGCGTCAAGTACTGAGTAATCGAGAGGCATTAGGGGGTTGCTTTCTCGCTGGTACCAAATAATTCTATCTGATTGTAGTGAAGTGAATCGTTACTAACTTGCTCAATATTACCGGCGGCAAGGTTGTAATTCTCCTCCAAAATCTCAATACCGATAGAATTTCTCTTTAACTCCATTGCAACAACTGAGGTGGTGCCACTTCCAACAAATGGATCAAGAACGACATCACCCTCTTTTGTGAAGAGCTTGATAAACCAGGCGGGTAGCTCGCGTGGGAAGGCTGCACTATGGTTTTTATTCCCAGTCTCAGTTGCCAAGTGAAGCACATTTGTTGGGAAGGCCATCTCACGTCCTACCCATTTGGAGACATTTTTCCCAAACCCACTTCCGACCTTTGAATTGTCTCGGCGGCGATCTGTCTCACTTAATGTGGCAAGCCTAGTTTTTGCCCAGTCACCCATAGGAACCATGACTTCATCCTGATACATAGCAAATTTCTTGGCCTTATTAAACTGAAGGAGTCTTTCCCAGGCATCCCGGAACCTGTTAGGCCATTTGCCCGGATAGCAGTTCTTCTTGTGCCACATCAGTTCTTCTGTCCAGAGCCAACCATGCCGCCGCATTTCCATGATCAGTTCCAACACATAAGTATGTCTCTCCCCATCGACCACTTTTTCCTTGATGTTGAGAATAAAGGTTCCGGTAGGTTTTACGACCCTGAGTAACTCGTCGGCCATTGGCATAAACCACTCAACATAGTGGTCAGGATGAATCCCGCCATAGGTATTTTTGCGCTGATCGGCGTAAGGCGGTGAGGTCACGATTAGGTCTACGGAGTCGTTTGGTAACTTTTGAAGCACTTCTAGTGAGTCACCGAGGTATAAGGAGCTTGTGATGGGGCCTGCGTGATAAGAAATGTGGGTTTTTGTCATAGGGATTTTGCCATCTATTTACAAGGTTTTTGATCAATCAGTCGCATGTCAAGACGCTACTCGGAGAATCGCTTGCGGCAAAAAGGACATTAGCATCAATGAAAACATCTAGTGGTCTTTGTTCCATTGGTCTTCATTCAAACCATGTTCTTTCTCAATGAGGTCGCCACGAATCAGACGGCCTGAGTCAATTAATTCTTCTAATGTAATGCCCTTTTCCTTCAACAGTTCTCCCATCTTGTCAAGTGCCTCCATGGCAACCATCTCTTGAGGACTAATGAGAATGCCCTGATCGGTCTCTATAAAAGCAATCATATCCCCTGGTTCCAACCCAAGCTTCTCCCGTATCTCTAGCGGGATAGTTACTTGTCCCCTTTCCTGAAGTCTCGAGACTTTTAGTTTCATTGCCACTTCCTTGCTTGATTCATACTTTCCTATTCCATGATTCTATTGTACCAGCAAAAGTTGTTCTGATAAACAGAGAAAGAAATCGGGCATGTCCAGGCGAGGAAAATAGACTGTCTGAATGACGTAGCTACCTCATCACTTTGACAGACGCATAAAGAGGATAGTTCCTATAAACTCATTTGTATACTTATCGCGACTAGCCCTAGGACGACCCTGGAAGTAGCACAACAATCGTGGACAAGAAGGATGAACGATGAATATTTTCTGGGAGACTTGCATCACCCCACGCTGTTTCCCGCTGTACTATTCCAATCTAGCTGATATGTTCATAACTTCTATGGGCCAACAAGCAGACCAACAGACGGGCCGACAGACGGGCCGACAGCCAATAGGCAAATATATTCGCATGCCGAAAACACTCCTCAGCGTCATGTTCGCTGGGTTTCTGCTGCTGGCGGCCTGTAATTCTCCAGTTTCACCGGCAAGAAGCAGGCCTGTGATGGCTGAGCAGTTAACGATCAGTGGTTGGGAAGGCTATATGCCGCAGTCGGTTCTTGATGCTTTCAGTGCGGAGTATGGCGTGGAAATAGAGTATGTTGGCTATGGGACTGCCGCCGACGCAATCGCAGAGATGCGACAGGGTGAGGTTTATGATCTAGTTGTTCTGGGGAACCTGGAAATACCCGTTGCTGTGGCGGATAATCTGCTTGCCCCGCTTGACTATCGAAATATTCCCAATTTCAAATATGTTACAGACGATTTTCGCGATTTAGCCTTTGACCCACAGAACAAGCACTCGGTGCCATTCCAGTGGGGAACAAGTGGGCTTCTTTATCGTAATGACTTGGTCGCAACACCACTCACGCGATGGGCCGATCTCTGGAATCCAACGCATACGGGTAAGATTGCGTTGTGGGCGGAAAGCCGTGATCTCGTTGGGGTGGCACTCAAATCGCTCGGCTTTTCATATAACTCGGAAGACCCAGCCGAGATTGAGCAGGCAGCCCAGCGTTTGATGGAGCTACAGCCTCGCGTGATCATTGCCGATCAAATGTTGGCGAGTGGCGTGCCCTATCTGCTGAATGGCGAAGCCGAAGTTCTTTTCGGCTGGGCCTATGATATGCAGGCGGCAGAGGCAGAGGGGGAGTCGGAGCGCATCACCTACATTCTCCCGCAAGAAGGCACGATCATCTGGTTGGACAATTTAGTCATTCCTGCAATTAGCCAACAGAAGCAGACCTCTGAACTCTTTCTAGACTTCATATTGCGCCCGCAGATTGGGGCCCAGATTGCTAACGAGATGTATGTGGCAATCCCCAATGAGGGAGCGTATGAATATATTGAGCCAGCCATTCTGAATAACCCGCTAATCTTTCCCAAGGCAGAGGTGCTCGTCAACGCCGAATTTTACGAGCCAATTAGTCCAGAAGCAGAAGCGCTCTATGATGAAGTCCGGGAGCGTTTCATTGAACCTATTCCATAAAGGTGCCTGGCGCAAGAAAGTATATCCCCCAATGGTTGGACGCATTTGGACTTTACGCAACAAATTGCTCATGGCAATGGGTGTGGTCTTGCTCATATCGCTCATGATAGTTGGCGCGGTTGTCTCGGTCTATGGCACAGCCAGCGAAGAAGATGCTTGGCATGATCGCCAAATGGCAGACGCGAGACAATCGGCACTGGTTGTTGAGACGTTCATAGAAAAGTCTCGCTCAGCGCTCTTGCTCTTTGGTCTGCTTGATAGAGATGACCTTGTCAATGATCATCACAATTATTTGGATAATCTGCTCAAACAGCACCCAAGCCTCCTCGAAGTTGTGCGACTTGATCCTGAAGGCAACGTCATTGCGGCAGCGACTACTGATGCCAACGTATTGAGTGGAGCATTTACCGTTCTCCAGTCGAACTGGTTCCAGACCGCGCGCAGTGGTGATACTTACTTCGGCAACATTCAATTTTCTGCACAGAATAGCCCCTATGTGACGATGGCGCTTCCTGGCCCCAAGGGCGATGTGCTTGCTGCGCGCTTGAAGATGGAACTCCTTTGGCAGATTGTTGGAGAGATTAAGTTCGCCCGCACTGGCAAAGCCTATGTAATTGATCGGGATGGGCGTATTTTGGCCCACACGGTCGAGGGCAATGTCGAAGCATACAAGACGGTGAATGGGCGTCCAGAGTATGCAGCGATTATGCAGGCAGCTGATCAGATTTGGTATGGCCCCTATACAAACCTCAGTGGGAGACCCGTATTTGGTTCGTCGGTGCCGTTGGCAGATGCAAATTGGATACTCGTTACGGAAGTTGATCGGGACGAAGTCTTTGCGGGACGCAATTCTACGCTTGTCACCCTGGGCGGTGGCATGTTGCTTTTTGCCATCATGGTGATGGTCGTCTCTGCTTCTGTGCTACAACGAACGATCTTCAGCCCTCTCACCACGTTGCAAGCAGGCACCACGCGCATTGGCGAGGGTGATCTCGATCATCGCATCCCCTTGCTCCATCACGATGAAATAGGTGAAGTCGCAACCGCCTTTAATCAGATGGCGGGACGCTTACAAGGGCGTAATCAAGAGATTCAAGCACGTTCTACAGCGTTGGCTGCAGAAGTTGCACAGCGGCAAAATGCCGAGCAAGCCCTATTGCAAGCCAATGAAGAGCTGGAAAGTAAGGTGCTTGATCGAACCGAGGCGCTCCGTGAGATCCAAGAACGTTTGGAACACCTGATGACCAGCAGTACCGCCATCATCTATAGTAGTAACATCTCTATGGGGTATAGATTAACCTATATGAGCGCCAATGTGCTGGCGCTAACGGGCTATAGCGCAGAAGAGTACATTCAATCACCTGACTTTTGGCAGCAGCATGTACATCCAGAGGAGCGAGAACGCGCCTTGGCGGAAGGCGCTACTCTAATGGAGAAAGGCCAGCAGGTGCGTGAATACCGTTTTCTATGCAAGGACGGCGAGTACCACTGGATGCGGGATGCTGCCAGGGTCATTGACAACGGTGATGGCAAAGAAGTTGAAATCATTGGCACATGGATTGATATTACCGATCTCAAATTGGCTGAAGAGGAATTGAAACTGGCACGCGATCAGGCGTTACAAGCGTCACGGCTGAAATCACAATTTGTCGCCAATATGAGCCATGAGATTCGCACCCCCATGAATGGTATTCTGGGGATGGCTGAACTCTTGAGCCTGAGTTCGATTAGCGATGAACAGGCGGAGTGGATTGATACAATTCATACGAGCGCCACGGCTCTTGTGACGGTGATCAATGATATTTTGGACTTCTCTAAAATCGAGGCGGATAAAGTTGAGCTAGAGTTCAGTGATTTCTCCATTCAGTCAACCGTTGATGCTGTGGCGGATCTGTTAGCCGTGCGTGCCTTTGAAAAACAGACATCGCTTATATCCTTTGTTGCGCCCGCAATCCCCGCCATGGTTCATGGCGATCCTACGCGGCTTCGTCAAGTGCTGATCAATCTCATTGGCAACGCCATCAAGTTTAGCAACCACGGGGAAGTTGATATTCGAGCCTCTCTTGTTGAAGATCATCATGAGAAAGGTGCGAGCGACAGCAACAAGATTGTGGTGCGTTTTTCAATCAGCGACAATGGTATTGGGATTGCACCTGAAGATCACGCACGTTTATTTGAGCCATTTGTCCAGGCCGACGGCTCAAACTCTCGTCAACATGGAGGTACAGGTCTAGGGCTTACCATTAGTAAACGGCTGGTCGAGTTGATGGGGGGGACGATTGGCGTGGAAAGTGGGCTTAACCAGGGATCCACCTTCTGGTTTACAGTGGAACTTGAGCGGTGCACAGTCGCAAGCGCAGCCCCCGAAATGGCACATTTGGACGCGGCATCTCTAGAGATTGGCTCTCTCCTGCATCCCCGGGCAGTTGTGACAAGCGAATTCACGCCACCGAGTGAGCCGTCTGCTCTCGACGTGAATCCACAGGTCGTGCCGCAAATCCTTTTGGTCGAAGATAACCTTGTGAATCAAAAGGTCGCCTTGCAGCAGTTGAAGAAGTTTGGCTATGCCGCGCAGATTGCCAATGATGGTCAAGAAGCTGTGGAGATGGTGAGCAAACAGGCCTATTGCTTGATCTTGATGGATTGCCAGATGCCGCGCATGGATGGATTTGAAGCAACGAGTGCAATTCGTCAATTGGAAGCTGATAGCGGACGTCACACTCCCATCATTGCCATGACCGCCAACGCAATGGAGGGCGAGCGCGAACTCTGTCTGGATGCTGGCATGGATGATTATGTGCCGAAACCTGTCCGGCTTGAACAACTGCGCGAAGTCTTGGGTCGCTGGATTGCTGTTGTGGATCTCGCGGCTATTGATCTGGCAAAGCAATAGCTGGCATTTGGGGTTGCGTTGCTACGACAACCGCCTTATGTTCGGGATTCGTGAAGATTGGACTTTTGACAAAATCAGGCTTCAAAACTTAGGCGACGGACAGTGCTCCCAGAGGTACGAATTGCGAAAAAGAACAATGCAACGAATTAACTCGAGGTTTGAGACGCAACTCGAATCTGCCCAAACTGCCAGTTAATTCTCGCTCGTTCTTCTGTGAACTTGTTTCTCTCTGGTAGCATTATCTCTTACGCCGCTCACTATATCCATTTTTGTCAAAAGTCCAATGAAGAAAATGTGGCACTTTTCTACAACTATCGCCTGCGCGGCAATTTGTCTACTCGTTCTCTGATACCTCCGCATCTTGTTTCATCGTAGGGAGATTCATCGTTCGTAGAGTAAGAACACCGTACACACCCGCAATGCTGAGCAACACGCCCCCCAAGTAGTAAACGGCATTGATTCCAACTGTTTGCGCCAACCAGCCCCCTATCCCCAATGAGAGCACCTTCATGACGTTCCATACTACATCTAGCCACGTAAAGACTCGACCCCGCATTCGATCGGGGACAAGGCGCTGAACCCAAGTCTGAAAGAGAACCGTGCCAGAGGAGGTATTGAGGCCATAGACAAAGAGCAGCACCCAAGCCAGTGGCGTGAGGGTGAAAACAGCCAACAGCACATCACCGATGCCGCGAATGATGTAAGGAATAAACATCCATGACGGATGCCCGGCTGACCCGCGGGTGAGTGCCCCCAACAGAAATGGCCCCACGAGCGCCCCAACGCCAATGGCAAGAATAAACGAGCCAAAGCCACCCGGCGGAAGGCGATAATGCTCCTGCGCAAGAACGACGAGTAAGGCTGAGGTCGCCCCCACACTCAAAGAGGCTAGCGCCTGTACTGTAATCAGATTCGCCACAAAACGATCCTGGCGCGCAAAGTGGAAGCCTTCTTTGGCATCGGCGAGAAATCCTTGCCAGCCACGTGTCTGCACAGGTCTACCGTGGGGAATTGGCAGGAGAAGCAGGAGAAGGGCAGAGATCAGGAATGTTCCCGCATTAAATACAAAGGCCGCTTCCGTACCCACCGTTTCGATTACGCCTAAGGCAAGCGCCGAGCCGATAATCTGGACAAAACGACCGGTTGACCAAGAGACGGAATTCGCCGCTAGCAGATCCTTTTCATCGAGAAGCGTCGGCAAGGTTGCACCAACAGCAGGATTGAAAAAGGTCGCTGTCGCCGTGATCAATGTGATAATGGCATAAATCTGCCACAACTCATCCACCAGTAGAAGAGAAAGCACGAGAAGCGCCCGCAAAACATCAGAGGCAACAAGAATTGCTTTTCGTGGAAAACGATCAATGACCACGCCCGCAACTGGGGCTAGTAGAACGACTGGAACAACTTCAAAGAAGACAGCGCCGGAGACAGCAAGGCTGGAACCCGTGCGCTCGTAGACCCAAACTACGAGCGCGATATAGTGTAGCGTATCACCGAGGTTCGAGAAGAGCTGCCCGAGCCATAGTGGGAAGTAACTTCGATTGCGAATAAGCTGTCCGTAGTTAACCAGCAGCGATCTCATACGCGACTATATCCCTCAAT
>JBBQIG010000058.1:0-13469 GCA_038324715.1 Anaerolineae bacterium
GAAAAAACCGATCCGCCACCGCCAAAAGTTGCCCCTGGCGCGAGCAATGAATAAAGCCTTCACTGGTCAGGCTCGCGGCTTCAACTTGCCCACTTGCCTGTGCCACAGCCCAATCAGCTGGTGTCGTAATATGGTAAATGCACTTCATAGAATCGCCGTTATCACGCTCTTAATCAAGATCGAATTCATAAGTCCCACTAGCAGCCAGTCAAAAACTGTGCACCCAGCAAAATACCCAGCTTCTCTGCATCCGGCTCGCGATGAAAATTTGCGTCTTCCAACTCAATCGAAACCGCGCCTTGATAGCCCTTCTCCTTAAGAATACGGAAAATCTCTATCCAGTGAGAAATCCCATGCCCCGGTATTGTATAGCGCCAGGTCATCCCGGCATACGCTATCGGTTTGCCAAAGGTTGGAGGCTGTTCAATGCCGTACTCATACAATTGATCTTCCAACAATTCGGTATCTTTCCCATGCACATGAAAGACGCGGTCACCAAACTCACGCAGAAAACGCAAATGATCAATCTGCATGCGAATCAGATGCGAAGGATCATAATTCACGCCCATCGCTGGTGACGGAACTTCTTGGAAGAAAGCGCGGTAACCTTCTGGGGTACAAGCAAGCGCGCCGGGGCCGGGCCACCCCTCAATCACCAGCTTGGCATTGTTCTCCTCCATCACTGGAGCAATTTCACCAAAGCTCTCAACCATGTAGGCAAAGTTTTCTGCCCGTGGCAAAGTTGGGTCTTCAGGCAACATGACGAGGAAATGATTCATAGGCCCAAGAGCTGCACAGGTGCGGATATACTCGGCATTGCGTTCAATCGCAGCCTTGCGCCGTCCCTTATCTGCCGAAATCATCCCTTTATTGTCCGCAAAATCCACCGTGCCAATCCGCAAACCCGCGTCCACTGCCACTTGGCCCGTCACATCCGCATCCGCACGCAGATCAATCACCTCTAAGCTATTCAAAGACGCCCACTCCAAGAGCGCAGGCAAATCATTCTGCCAAGCTCCACCGCCACGCCGAAACCCAATCGGATACGCTCCAGTTCGTGTCTTCACGGCACACTTCCTTTTTCTTTAAGGCTGGAAATTTGTTGGATAATAAGATTTGGTCATCCCTTCCTTGGAGCCGGGAACCCCTTGGGTGGCTCCAAGGAAGGGATCCGCAGCGTAAAGAGCACTGCGCAACTCCGAAAGCAAACCACCGCTACACTGTTGCTTCGACTTCACTCAGCGCAGCTTCCAAAATTTCAAGTGCTTGATCCATCTCCGCTCGCGTAATCGTCAACGGCGGTTGCAAACCAATCGTGTTGCCCATCGTCAACTTAAAACTCAACCCCCTACGCAGCGCCGCATACATCACCTGTTCCGCCTCATCCACAGCGCGTGCGCGCGTAACACGATCTGTAACCAACTCCATTCCCATCATCAACCCCAAACCGCGCACATCCCCAATCAGCGGATGGTCAGCCATCATGCCGCGCATCCGCGACAGGGCATACGCCCCTTGCACGCGGGCGTTTTCCAGCAAGCCTTCATCTTGAATCGTACGAATGGTTGCAAGCGCAGCGGCACAAAGCACAGGGTTCTTCTCATGGGTATAATGCCCCAAAGCTTGCGCTGCTGCCACATTCAGATGCTCACGCGCCACAATTGCCGCCAGCGGCAAAATTCCACCCCCCAATCCCTTACCCAGCACCAAAATATCAGGCACCACGCCAAAATGCTCACAGGTAAACATGCGCCCAGTCCGCCCAAGCGCATGCGGAATCTCATCAAAGATCAATAGCGCACCGTGGCGGTCGCACGCAGCCCGCACCCGCTGCCAATAGCCAGCATGAGGAACATAAGGGATGCTACGCACTGGCTCGGCAATCACAGCCGCCACATCACCCTCTTTTTCCAAGACATACTCAATATAACTGGCACACTTGAGATCGCAACCGCCACGCTCATGGCAATCCCAAAGGCAATGAAACTCATCAGGCGGTGGCACATGCTCCACACCCGGCATCAAGGGGCCAATATTGCGTCGAAAAATCTGCTCCCCACCCACCGAAATTGCATCCAAAGACGCGCCATGAAAAGAATCCCACATCGAGATAACTTTGTGACGTCCAGTTGCCACGCGTGCCAGTTTAAGCGCCATCCCAATCGCACCCGTACCACTGGGGCAGAAAAGCACTCGACCCAAATCACCAGGCGTCAACTCTGCCAACGTCCGCGCCAACTCCACAGCTACACCATTGGTATAACGCCGGGTACAAAACGACAGCGTATCCAATTGCGCCTTAATCGCCTCGACCACCGCTGGATTTCCAAAACCAACTTGATGTACATAGTTGCCATGAAAATCCATATAACGCCGCCCTTGCGTGTCCTCAATGTAGATGCCTTCGCACTGCTGCAAAACATTGAGACAGGGGGTAGATAAGGATTGGTGCAGAAAGTAGCGGGCGTCTTCATCCAGAATCGCTTGAGTATTGGCGTCAATTTCATCCGCAAGCCACGCTTGCCGGTGGCGCGAAATATTCAGATCCCCTTCTGATCGCAAATGAGCAAGCGCAAGTTCATCTTCCATGCTGGTTATCTGAAAACCTCACAAATCACTTGCCCACGCCACTCAGGCGGTTGCGGAATCCCCAGTGCATAGAGCAAAGTCGGCGCAACATCCATCAACCGTACTTCCTGCTCAATCTGCCAGCCAACGCGCACGCCCGGGCCCCAAACAATCCACGGCACACTCATATCTTCGGCGAGTTCAGTTCCATGTCCTCGTCCATGCCCGCCATGATCAGCCATCACCACAATCAGCGTTTCGTCTAAATCGCCGCTGACTTCCAAGGTTTGCATCAACGCCCCAATCACCCCATCCACGCGACTTACCCCGTCTAAATAAGGGCGCGACATCCACCCATGCAAATGCCCAAGTGCATCTGTCGCTTCTAAATAGACAAAACTCAGGGTTGGCTTTAATTGGGGAATCGTGGTCAGCGCCGTCGCGCAAAGCTCATCAAATGCCTCATAGCTGATACTTCGATAGTACGTGCGGTCGAGCTTGCCAGGTGGCGTCAAATCGCGTAGCTCTTCCCAGGTATAGAAGGCTGCCGTGGGATAGCCCGCATCATGCACCACACCCATCAGACTAGGTGCAATGCTTGCACTTGGCGTCCAGGTATTGGTGAGCACACCATGCTCTTCGGGCATTTGCGAGTGAAATATCGACGTATGACATGGCAGCGTGATCGATGGCATCACCGAACGCGCGTTCATCGTCCATGCACCTTCTCGCCTCATTCTGTCGAGTGTCGGCGTCTCTACAGCTTCAATCGCATCGGGTCGGCAACCATCCAGCATAACCAAAATTGCCCGCTTGACCCGCGGCAGTGGTGTCTCGTCCACCAGCCCCGAAGCCAGTGCAGCCTCACGCTCCTCCATCACCCGCAAGAAAAGATCACCCTGATCCACATTGGCGAAATCAACTTCCCACCACAAAATCTGCCGAAACGCTTCTGGCTCCTTGGCAGGATGATAGATCATGATCTTGAGGCCCCGTTGACGGCAGGCGTCCACCAGCGCCTGTGACATATCTTTCAGCCGCACTTCCACAAGCGACGCGCCCAACTCTTCATGTGCGCGTATCACATCGTCCACGCACTCCACATTCATCTTCAACGCCATCTCTGGAGCCAACCGCCGCATTTCGCGCGCCAGCTCGTCCTTGCCAAACCAGAAGAAACATTCATGGGTCAGATCAAGCTCACGCACCAGCGCCAGCAATTCAGGCAGATTGGCAGCCTTCACATCAAAGAAAATCTTGGCTTTCCCTTTGATCCAGCGCAGAAACGGTTCCAAGCGCGGCACGCGCTCACCCGCAAATTCCGCACTAAACCAAGAACCCGCATCCAGTTGATCGATCTGCGTTGACAACATCTCATGGATCGAGCCAACGCCATCGGTTGTATTTTCTAATGAAGGTCCGTGCAGAAGATAGTGAACGCCATCCAAGCTGAGATTCACATCAATCTCAACATAGTCCATTCCCCACTCAATACAACGCGCTGCCGAAGCATAGGTGTTCTCTGGGGCAACACCATTCGCCCCGCGATGGCAGACAATTTCAACCCGCCGTGACATGCTCAATCCGATCCGTTAGCAGAGTACACACGAGTTAAACTAAGCTTTTGGTAATTGTATAAGATCGCGAACCCGTACAAGTTCGCCGCTAGCAATTGCCTGATTGGCGGCAACCCCCAACATGATCGACGCCGCACCATCCACATGCGAAGCAGCCCTGGCAAACGGATCGTGCGGCGGTTGCTCGGCAAAAATCTGCTCCAGCATCACTGCATCGCCCCCCCCATGACCGCCGACTCCCTCTGGAATCTCCACCTCATAGGGTCGTCCAAACATGGGGAAAACCCAAATGTGCTTTCCACCAAATTTCGCCACCGCATCTGCATCCGTTTGCAACGACTCTTCAGCCCCTGCCACAAACTGCTTGCCCACCTGCTCTACCAATTCCACTTCCACGCGTCCCTTGTCACCCGTGATTGCTATCCGATAACCTTCCCAAGGGCTATAGGCAAGCAAAGAATAGGTCAACAGCGCGCCATTCTCATACCGTGCTGTCACGCTCATGGTATCTTCAGCCGTGATATTTTCGCCAAAGACATTGCGGTCACGCAAATAGCCCGTATCGCCCTCAGCATCCAAATACAAGGCCTTCAATGTCGGGTTAGCATCCAGCCGCAAAGCAAAGGGATCGCTATTGGCAGCGGCTTCACCCGTATATCGGTTATAGTTATAAGATTCGCCGCGTTGGGCCGCATTCTCTTTACCATAAAACATCAGCCCGCCCATCGCAAAAACCTCTGCCGGATAGGACTGCACCCACCAATTGATCAGGTCAAAGTGGTGGGTTGCCTTATGCACCAGCAGCCCCCCCGATTTATCCTTCTCTCGATGCCAACGGCGGAAGTAATCAGCCCCATGAAATGTATCCAGCACCCATTGAAAATTTACATGCAAGGGCCGTCCAATTACCCCCTGCATCAGCAATTCGCGCACTTTGGTGGCAATTGGTGCATAGCGATAGTTAAAGGTAACGCGCAATCGTCTGCCGGTGCGCTCAATCGCATCAAAAATCGCGCGTGCCTTTTCCGCATCAATCGTCATCGGCTTTTCGCTAATGGCATCACACCCCAACTCCATGGAGCGAATAATATAAAGATGGTGCGTCGAGTCCATACTGGTCACGATGACGGTATCTGGCTTGGTCTCAGCCACCATCCGGTCAAAGGCATCGGCGCTAAACGTCGGTACAGGGTCATGCCCATGCTCTTCAACCAGCAAATCGTTATACCAATCCATGCGCGTCTGGCTTAGGTCACACAGCGCAACCAACTCATTTGTATCTTTATAAGTCGCTGCCAATGCGTCAACAAACATCTTGGCGCGGCCACCTGTCCCCACCAACGCATAACGATGCTTTCTTTGGGCCATTATCTGTTACCTTCCAAAGTCTGTTAGCCAAACATCTGGCAAATAAATTTTGGGCAGAATAACCCTAAACATCCACCCAGAAGCCCCTAATCTGAGGCCAGCAAAGAAGTCGCGGGGAGCGCAATCTCCTGCCGAATTTCCCGTTCGCGGATGCCAATCAAAAAGAGCAGTCCATCTAAGCCAAGGTTGGAGATAGCGCGCCCTGCTTTTTCACGCACAACCGGCTTAGCGTGGAAAGCTACACCCATACCCGCCATGGTCAACATCGGAATATCGTTCGCCCCATCCCCCACAGCGATGGTCTGCTCCAACGAAAGCTTCTCCAACGCGGCAATCTCGCCCAACAATGCCGCCTTCCTGGGGCCATCAATAATTTCCCCCACAACCCGCCCGGTCAGCTTGCCATTCTCAATCTCCAAACGGTTCGCAAAGAGATAATCAAAACCCAACTGCTCTTGCAACCGCTGTCCGAAATAGTCAAAGCCACCTGAAATAATCCCGATCTTGTAGCCCAACTGTTTCAGCGTCTGCGTAACGCGTTCCGCGCCTTCCATCAGTGGCAGCCGTTTCGCCACCTCTTCAAGCACCTCTTCATCCAGCCCACGCAACAGCGCCACACGCTGGGTCAAGCTCGCCCGAAAATCCAGTTCGCCACGCATCGCCGCAGCAGTAATCGCAGCCACCTGCTCACCCACTCCGGCAAGTTTCGCCAATTCGTCAATCACCTCAACCTGGATCAATGTCGAATCCATATCAAAGACGACCAAGCGCCGGTTACGACGATAGATATCATCCACATGAAAGGCAATATCTACCTCCAACCGCTGTGCAATCTCCATCAGATCAAGGCGCATCGGCGTCTCTTCATCCAGTGGACCACTCACCGAAAGCTGTACACACGCCCGCGGCAGCCGTTCAGGATTCGCCACCGATACGCGCCCCGAGAGCCGCGTAATCACATCAATGTTCAATTTATAACGCGCACAGGCCTCAGCCACCGCAGCAAATTGCTGGGCAGTAAGTTTGCGCCCCATCACCGTAATCACACGCCGTGATTTACCCTGTTCTCCAACCCAGTGTTCATATTGCTCCAGTGAAACAGGGCTAAAGTGAACCTGAATCCCCAAGTCATGGGCAAGAAATAAGAGTTCCTTCATCACCGTAGACCAGGCATTCTCTTCGGGAATCTCCACCAAAATTCCCAACGCCAAATAATCATGGATAACGGCTTGACCAATATCCAAAATTTTCACCGCATACTCAGCCAACACACCTGTCAACTGAGCAGTCAATCCGGGACGATCTCGCCCAGAGACATTAATTAAAAACAATTCACCCCTGACGTCCATGCGCCTCTGCCATCAGTTCCTTGAGATCGCTCATCTGATCAGCCGAAAGTGCACCCGACCACAAAGCGCCTGCATTCTCCTCAACCTGCTCCCTGTTCTTAAAACCAGGAATCGGGATCATGACGGGACTACGCGCCCACAGCCAGCCCAGCGCACCCTGCGCCAACGTACGGCTACCCATCGTCAGCACCTCGCGCATAGCCCCCAATATCTTGAGCCGTTGCGCTTGTTCGCCATTCTCAAAATCCCACCCATGGCGCACATCATCACTGGGCAGCGTTGACTGGGCATTAAACTTGCCCGTTAAAATTCCTTGTGACAAAGGGCCACGCACAACGCTCGCTAACCCGGCTTGCTCACACACCGCCAACGTCTCATTGTTGCCCTCAAAAAGATTGAATCGCTGTTGAATGGCAGCACAATGTGGTCCACGGCTAAAGGCTTGGGCACGTTCTGGGTCATCCGTACTCCAGCCATACCAGCGG
Source organism: Anaerolineae bacterium (assembly GCA_038324715.1). Lineage (GTDB taxonomy): Bacteria > Chloroflexota > Anaerolineae > Caldilineales > Caldilineaceae > QEUY01. The sequence goes on from JBBQIG010000058.1 coordinate 7,348, forward strand.
ATCTTGCCTTCGTCTACCAATCCTTCCAAGGTCTCTAGCACCTCGTCCACTCGGTCTAGCTCATAATTGCCAATGTGGAACTGGTAGAGATCAATATATTCCGTGCGCAGGCGTCGCAAGCTATCCTCGCACGCCTTGCGAATAAACGCAGGCTTACCACTTGCCCCCGTAATGCGACGAGTCTGCTCATCGAAAATATTGCCAAATTTTGTGGCAATCACAACCCGGTCGCGACGTTCTGCCATCACTTGCCCCAAGATTCGTTCGCTATGACCACAGCCATAGACATCGGAGGTATCATAAAAGTTCACCCCCAAATCGAGCGCAAGCACAAGCGCCTCGCGTGACTCGTCGTCATCCACCTCGCCCCAGCCCACAGGCTGATCACCGCGCCAGAAGGGACCACCGATCGCCCAACAGCCCAGGCCGAGTCCACTCACTTCAAGTCCACTTCGCCCTAAAGTACGTTTCAACACAAGGTCACAATCCTCTATACAATCCTCACGATACGAGTTGGCGCTGCCCCGTACTATCGGAAGCAGGCCCCACACTCACCTGATCTGGAACATTACGGCGCAATTCTTCAAGCCAGACAACGGCTTCAGAATCACTGGGAGCACGCCAATCTCCACGCGGTGACAGCGAACCACCCGACCCCACCTTGGGGCCATTGGGTACTGCCGAACGCTTGAACTGGCTAATCTTGAAAAAGCGAAAGACAAACGTCTCCAGCCAACGTTTAATCGTCACCAGGTCATAAGCATTACGCTTGCCATCTGGCAACAGACCAGGCCAAACCCCGCGCGTGCGGTCATTCCATGCGCTGTAGGCAAGGAACGCCACTTTGCTAGGCCGGAACCCGAAACGGGTAATGTAATAAAGATGAAAATCCTGCAACTCATAGGGGCCAATTTTATCTTCGCTACGTTGTGAGGGCTTCTCATCCTCACCCACGGCGTTTGGCACCAACTCAGGCGAAATCTCAGTCTCCAATATCGACGTCAGAACCGCCGAGGCATCCTCACCAAATTGCCGTGTCTCTGCCACCCAGCGGATCAGGTATTGAATGAGCGTCTTGGGAACTGAACCATTGACATTGTAATGGGACATCTGATCGCCCACACCATAAGTTGACCACCCCAGCGCCAACTCGCTCAAATCCCCCGTACCCAACACAATCGCATTGTGATGATTCGCCAAGCGGAAAAGATGCGAGGTGCGCTCACCCGCTTGCACATTCTCAAAGGTCACGTCATAAACTGGCTCCCCATCGGCAAAGGGATGCTCCAAATCACGCAACATTTGCAGTGACGAAGGCCGGATGTCGATCTCCTTGCCACTCACACCCAGCGCATCCATCAGCCGGTGTGCATTCGCTTTGGTACTCGTGCTGGTCGCAAAACCAGGCATGGTATATGCCAACACATTCGTGCGTGGCAGCCCTAAACGATCCATCGTGCGCGCCGCAACAATCAGTGCCTGAGTTGAATCCAAACCACCTGACACACCGATCACGATCTTTTCAATCCCGGTAGACTTCAACCGCTTCATCAACCCATGCACCTGAATATTATAGACCTCATAACATCGTTCATCCAGTCGCGCTGGATCGCTCGGCACAAAGGGAAAGCGAGCAACAGGATGCAGTAAAGGCATCTCGGCGGTTGGCACAGCAAACTCAAAGGCAATGCGGCGCAGCCTGCTCAGTCTGTCGCGGTGATCCGCAACCGTATCATTAAAGCTGCTCGACCGCATCCTATCTTGGACAAGCCGCTCCAAGTCAATATCCGCCGCAATCACCTGCTCCTCCGCCGCAAATCGCTCTGACTCCACCAGCAGGCTACTGTTCTCATAGATCATCGCGTGCCCATCCCAAGCCAAATCTGTCGTAGATTCACCCGGTCCAGCCGCCGAATACAAATAAGCAGAGATGCACTTGCCCGACTGTGAAGAACACAAATTGCGCCGGTAATCAGCCTTGCCCACAGTGATGTTGCTTGCCGACAGATTTGCCAACACCGTTGCCCCAGCCAATGCAGCAAAGCTGCTGGGCGGAACCGGCGTCCACACATCTTCACAAATCTCTACATGCAGCGTAAAGTCCGCGACATTAGAGGCACTAAAAAGCAGATCGTTGCCAAAGGGCACTCGCTCACCCAGGAACTCTACTTCACTTGCCAACGCATCCCGCGCCGCACTAAACTGCCGTTTCTCATAAAACTCGCGGTAATTTGGCAGATAGCTCTTGGGCACAACCCCCAACACCTTGCCCTGATAAATCACAACCGCACAATTAAAGAGCCGTTGCTCAAAACGCAGCGGCGCACCGATCAACAAGATCGGCGTTAACTGCTCACTAGCTGCCACAATTTTTGCAATGCCATCCAGAGTCGCTTCCAACAAAGCATCTTGATGAAAAAGATCATCGTTGGAGTACGCCGAAATACCCAGTTCAGGAAAGAGCGCCACCGCAGCATTCATCTCTGAAACTTTTGTAGCCAACGCCAACGTGCGCTCACTGTTATAAACAGGGTCTGCCACGCGTAAATGAGGCACACAGACCGCCACACGTACAAACCCATGGGAATACAAAGAATTAAATGGAGAGTTCATAAGTCCTTAAGACCTGTTGTAATCTTTTTTCGTGCAATTGTCTCCAACATGCACCGATTCAGTCAGACAAAAGCACCGGGGCAGCCGTCTATCGAAATAGTGGTCTGCCCCGGAATATTGGTAAAGACAACGTACTAGTTGCTGCCGCTCAACGCAGCAATACCGCCAATAATTACGACAGCAAAACATGCCATGAGGAGAAAAAGTACAGCCAGCGGGATCAGAATTACGGCGATTGCTTTGCCACTAGACAAACCATAATTTGCCTTAACAGCAAAGTAACTCAGAATATATCCATAAATAGAGAGCAGAAATGCAACACAGCCCCCCAGGAAGGGGATAATTGCCAAGACGGAGCTGGCAATCGTCAACGGGGCTTGATAGGTAGCCATCAGATAGGCAAACGTACTATACTCGCCCACACCACCCAAAACTTTGGCAAGCAGGTGATAAATAAACGATCCAATCAGGAAGAAGACCGGCACCGTAATAATTGCAGCCAGCCCAGCCCCCCCAGTCATTGCGGCGAACATCGGTCCCATCTGCTCTTCCAACTCTGGGGGCAGACCCGCTTGTGACAACATGGCGTTCATGGAGGAAGCACCGATAATGGATGACAAGAAACCAAAAACAGCCGCAACGACCCCTGCAATCAACATCCAAATAAGTGCCGTCTGCAACGTTGCATTCGGACTGTTCTTTTCCTCAAGAAATACTGGTTCACCGGGTTGGGTTAATACTCGTCGCCAAGTGGCAATAATCGCTGCGAAATCCACTGTCCGTCCTCCTCAACACTTAATGATTGCAGATCTTTGGAAAAGAACCTTACTTTTAACTCCAAAGCACAGTATACCCTGCCCTGAAAGTTTGCGCTAACAACTTGCCAGATCAAGGAAAAAACCTAGAAAACGCCGCCGGGAGACAACAAAAATGACTGAGGCAATTAGCGCAGCTTGCCCCGTGCCGCCACATCCCATGCAGTCTCCACCACCCCGTCACGCACACCATACAATGTATCGTGCAGGAAGACAGTGGCGTCTCCATAACCTGGCATCAAATCAAAGGTCGCGCCGACCTTCAAGTCGTCATTACGCTCGTCAAAGGTAATGATGCCATGTTCAGCCGACAGCACCACGCTTTGCGCCGCAAAAGTTGTTGGCAGCGGCGAGTTAAAACCGCGTGTATGCGTCTTAAAGCCCGCATCACAAATCAATCGATCCGGCGCAGGACGGCTCGTCACACGTGAACGCAAAAAGAGCGACGGCTCCAGCGCCAAACCCCATGATTGATAGGTCTGGTCGCAGAAGATTGCACCCCCTGCCTGCACTTCGGTCATCCCCTTGATCTTCGCCGTGTGCATATATGTACCACTGCCACCACCGCTGACAATCTCAATGGCTATCCCAGCATCGCGGCACGCATCAACACAGGCCAAAAGTTGACCAATGCTTTCATGAATGCCCTCTTTCTTCTCTGCAGCATCCGAAAGCGCTAGGTTGTGTCCCTCCCACGTCATCAATCCACGCAGTTTCACCCCATGCGTCTGCTCAATCAGACGTGCCAGCGCCAATACAGGCTCACCCGGCTGCACACCAGCCCGATGCATCCCCGTATCGATCTCGATGATCAGACCCACCACCGTGCCAATTGCCTGAGCCGCGCACGCAATCTCCGCCACATTCTCAACGCTATCCACGGCAACCTTCACATCCGCATGCCGTTGAATCGCCGCCAAACGAGCAACCTTCTGCGGCCCCACAACCTGATTCGCCACCAGTATGTCTCGAATACCCGCCGCAGCCATCACCTCAGCCTCGCCCAACTTGCCACAGGTCACACCGATCGCTCCCGCCGCCACAAGCTTATGCGCAATCGCGGGCACCTTAATCCCCTTGATATGGGGACGCCACGAAACACCCAACGCGGCCAATTCAGCCGCAACAGTAGCAATATTACGCTCCAACCGCCCCAAATCTACCCACAGGGCAGGTGTATCCAATTCATCAATGCCAATACCAATCTCAGTCATAAGTTCAATCATCCTGTCTATGCAACGCCAAAGCACCAAAAAATTATGTCAAGCCGCTATTCAGCATCAAACCAGAAGGGATTTGACCATGCGCGTCCCCCCATCGCATCACGCACCGTGATGCGCGCATACGGGCTTTTAAACTTGCTAATATCAAGCGTCACCTCAGTAAGGCCATGTCCATTAGCTGTTACCGAAGCAGGCCCCTTGCCCGAAGCAAAGACCCAATCTACCGGTGAACAACGCACCACAATCTCCTTGCCTGCCCGTACGTCCACATCAAAGATCTGCGGCCCCGTGCTTGAATAGAAGCTACCCGACTTGAGCGCGTTGAGCAGAGCCTCTGGCGAGTTTTCTTCGGCCTTCACCCACACCCACCCGCGCACAAAATCATGACGGCCCTTCACCCCATGAAAATCATCCGCCGCATAGGTCAGGTAGCGTGACCCTCGCCCCAACATAATGTCGGTAATGTGCCAGCTATCGGCGCGGTCATTGTGATCAATCGCCACACCATTGTAGATTTCAATCGCGTGAACAGACCCCAATGCCTCCAGATCGCGCTCGGTTGTGCTGTACCACTGTGGATGCGCCGCCGCTACAAATGCCCCGGCTGCCATTGCACGCGCAGCAATCTCCGGCCCGCTCTCACTTTCGGGCGAAGGGACAAAATCAAAGGGCAGTCCCACAGCCAGGATATGCCATATCCCCCCCAATTCGGTCAGCCCCGCATGCAACTCCGCGCCAATAATTGTCGTGAAGCACGAATTACGAAACTCACGTGTGTCTGCAATTGGGAATTGATATTGGGGCAAAAAGTGATCCGTCAAGCTAATAAAGTCATAACCGGCCTCTTGATAGCGGCGACAAACTTCCTCCACCGAGCAACGACCATCCGAGAGTGTCGAATGCCCATGTAAATTCCCGCGCCAAAAACGCCCAGGCCCTGCAAAAGGTAATTGATTCACGATTTCCTCATTCCACTTAGGTTCATTAGGAGGACTCACACACCCCAGGAATACCCCTTCCTTGGAGCTTGGAGCTCCAAGGAAGGTTCTTTCTATTTCACACCCTATTATTTTGCATTAGCCGCATGCAAAAGATTCACTGCAACAAATGCGTAATGCCCATTAGATCAAACAGCAAGCTCAAGCCGAAACCCTAGCAGGCGACCATGCCGTGCGGAAGAGCCGCAGCCAGTTTCCATGCATAATTGCGTTAATGTCACTCTCCGCATATCCTCGCTCCGCCAGCATGGGCGCAATACGTTGCAAATCAGCAATCGTGTCCAAGTCACCCGGCGACTGCTCGCGCCCATATCCACCATCCAAATCCGTGCCAATCCCAACATGATCACAATTACCCGCCAACTGGCAGATGTGATCAATGTGATCCACCACGCTAGACAGAGGAACAAGGTCGCTCGTCGTCTGCCCCACAACCCAACCGGGATACAACATCCACGCATCCAGCGCCACGC
>JBBQIG010000059.1:0-13403 GCA_038324715.1 Anaerolineae bacterium
TTGTTAACGGCAATCCTGTTGAAGAAGTAGATTTTAGTATCGAGTAAGTGCATATCTCCAAAACAAGACTGATCTACAAGATTGTCTAGTGGCTAATGGACTGTTTGTAGCGAACTAGCACTAGAAGATACTAGAGAATATCTAGAGAACGTAAGGAGTAGGACATGGATCTAGGAACAATTGGGATTATCGTGGTTGTGGTGGCGCTCATAGCGCTCTTTATCTACAATCGCAGCCGTCCAGCACCACACGGAACGTATGATGACAAAAAGGTTTCCAGTAGCGGCAGCATTGGTGGCGGCACACGCGCACACGATGATGAAAGTGTCCGCAGCAGTGGCAGCATTGGCGGCGGTGCAGGCAACCGTGGGGGTGGGGTACGTGCCTATGATAGTGAGAGCACGACCAGCGGGGGCACTATTGGCGGCAGTTCGCAAGCCGAGCGCAGAAACCGAGCCGGTGCGGGTCAAAGCAGCCGGATCAATGACGACATCAATGACGACAGGGATGACGATGACAATGACGGTGTAGCTCAGCCTTCAAAGAACGACCGCGACCATAGAAGCACTGGCAGCTTTGGCGGTTCAGGAAGCTGATTCTACAACTCTCAAACTTTGCTCTTGAAGTTGTCTCGAAGCAGTGAGCATTAAAAACCCGCTAAACGTTTGGATTTGCAATGCATTTCTCGACGTTTAGCGGGTTTTTGTGATCTATCTACTCGTATTAAGTAAACCTCTCCAGATGTTTGTCCCAACCTTCAAGTACACGGGTTTCGGTAGCGTCGTCGGCAAGGCGCAGCCCAAAGACCGTTGCCATCTTGCGCAGTTCTGCTTGGGCTGATTCAACGGATTGCCCATCCGTGGCGGCTTGCTCAATTTCAGAAGCAAAGTGGCGGAGCAGAGTAAGCGCGGTCACGGTATCTAGATCGTTGTCCATTGCTTCAACAAAGGCATCGACAAATGATGCATTATCAAGCGTTGAGGGGCGCGTGCCTCCCTGCAGGGTGGCGGCAGTGGCTAATCCTTCCACGGCATTGGTTGCGTCTCTCAACGCATCCTCATCGTGTCCCCACTCTTGGCGATAGTGATGATCCGCCATGTAATAGCGAATGGCATTGGTCGAATGATCCTTTAGCAGGTCGCTAATCATGATCAGATTACCGAGCGATTTGCTCATCTTCTCGCCATCAAGCTGTACCATTGCCGTGTGCAGCCAGTGGCGTACAAAAGGCTTCTTGCCTGTAAGGGGTTCAATCTGGGCAATTTCACATTCGTGGTGGGGAAAGAGTAGATCACTACCGCCCCCATGTAGGTCAATCGTATCGCCCAGATAATGCGCTACCATTGTGGAGCATTCGATATGCCAGCCCGGTCGTCCTGCCCCCCACGGGCTTTCCCAAGCAGGTTCGCCCGGAGCCTGTGCCTGCCAAAGCACAAAATCCAGCGGGTCTTGCTTGTTGGGATCATCAGGGTTGTTGCCTCGTTCGTTGGCTGTCGCCACCATTTCGTCACGCGAGAGATGGCTTAACTTACCAAACTCCTGCCAAGCGTCCACATGATAATAGACGGAACCATTGGCCTCATAGGCCAATTCGGCAGCGATCAACGCCTGGACGGATTCTATGATTTCGGGGATGACATCGGTGGCGCGCGGAAAGTGGTCGGGTGCGCGCACATTCAACGCTTGCATATCGTGAATAAAATGGGCTGTCCAGCGACTGCCCAGCGCATGCCAATCCTCATCCACACCCTCCTCTTTGGCCTTACGCAGAATGTCGTCGTCAATGTCCGTCACGTTTTGGGCATAGTTGACCTCGTGACCTCGATATTCGAGATAGCGCACAAGCACATCAACCATCGCATAGGTAAAGGCATGACCAAGATGGGTGGTGTCATAGGGAGTAATGCCGCACACATAGAGCTTGACTGGCTCTTGTGTCAGCGTCACCGGCTCAATGCGCCTGGACTGCGAGTTATATAAGTCCATAGGGTTCTCCTTGAGAACGAGCTTTATGGGTTGTGAAGGGTAGTTGATCTCTGCTGCCAATTATCAAGTACAAAAGCTCTTTGCCAAAATGCTTTCTTGACCCAAGCAAAAAGTTCGCTGCATCAGATTGCAGCGAGAAATTTGAACGGATGTCCATTTGATTGGGGTGATTCAGTTCTTGAAAAGGGGGTATCGCGGCAGATTTGGCACAGGGGGCTATTGTCCACTGGCTTTGCGTAAAGGGCTGTGGATCGTGACGCATGTGCCTTGCCCCGGCACTGTATCTATCTCGATGTTGCCGCCAATGAGGTGCATCCGCTGCTGGATACGCAGCAGACCTTGCGTATTCTTTGCTTTTAACACATTCACGTCAAAGCCATTGCCTTCGTCTCTTACTTCAATGTGGATATGACCTTTTTCGTGCGTCAACAAGACTCTTGCGGTGGCAACCCCCGCATGTTTCACAATGTTAAAGAGTAACTCGCGTATGACTTGAAAAAGGAGCACACGCAGATCTTCGTTAGGAACCGGAATGGACTCTTCCACCTGCACCACAACTCCCAGCCCGTGCTGTCTTTCCATCTGGACAGCCAGCCACTGAATCGCTTCTGCTAGCCCATCATTGTGTAGCACAGGTGGACTTAGGTCTACGCTAAGGCTGCGAGTGACCTGGATCAAGTCAGCCAACGCCTCATCCATCTCGATGAGCGTTTGCATCGCCTCTTCCTGATCCGCAGCCCCTAGCGCATGGCGTAGCGTTGTGAGCTGAAAGTTCAGGCTATAAAGCCGCTGTTGCAGGTCATCGTGCAGAATGTGCGAGATGCGACGACGTTCAGCCTGCTCGCTCATGGTCAACTCGGTGACCAGGTTGCGTACCTGCTCTGTGCGTGTCTGCACTTTCTCCTCCAACGAGGCATTCAGTTGGCGCACAGCCTCTTCCATCTTCTTGGGTTCAGTCAGATCACGCGCCACCTTTACATAGCCGATGATCGTGCCATCGTGCAGCGGTGACAAGACGCCACTTACATAGAAGCGCAAACCATCTTTGCGAAGGTGCCATCGTTCATCAGCCGCTCGTCCTTTTAGAAATGCCTGCTCCATCTCATGGGCAGGGGCACCGCGCGCCCGGTCTTCTGGCGTGAATATAATCTCGAAATGTTGTCCTATCGCCTCGGCTGCGGTGTAGCCAAACATAAGCTCGGCACCTGCATTCCAACTGACGATATTTCCTTTCAGGTCGAGCGTTATGATTGCATAATCATTGATACTCTCCATCGTCAAGCGCAGCCGTTCTTGGCTGCGACGCAATTCCTCCTCCGCCTGCTTGCGTGCAGTGATATCGCGGATCGTGGAGAGCATCGCTGTACGCCGTCCCTCCGTAGTTAAGAACGTCGCCCTCGATTCAACCACACCTTCACTGCCATCTGCCCTGCGAACTATGGATTCAACGGGGGCAGGGGCATTCTTACCGGCAAAGATAACTTTATACTGTTCAACCGCCCATTCCCGCAATTCTTCTGGAAAAATAATAGCAAAGCTTTGGCCCTGAACTTGCTCTTGAGTATATCCATAGAGGTGCAGGTATGCTGGATTGGCGTCAATCACAATGCCCTCTGCGTCAGAGATTGCCATGGCGTCCACGGCTGCCTCCCAGATCTGGCGCGAGAAGAATTCCCCCGCGCGCAAAGATCCCTCCGCAAGTCCCTCTGGCACAGAGGCATCTGTCTGACCTTTACTATCCTCTTTTTTAACCATATCTTCACTGCTCACCAATTGTTAAATGAAATTTCATTGCTGCCTTCATCCATCGTAATGCAGCTAGCACTTGTATACATCATCGGCTTCCTGTTGACAAGTAGTCCGTTATTGCTTGAACCAAAATCTATTCAATGAAGGACTTGTATCACCTGTTAACCTCTATTTGTATCTTTATCATGATCCGTTGGTGATAGATGCAAACTCTCTGGGTGAAATATCTTGGTGCAGAACTAACAAGTAGCGCATCGAACTAGCAGTGAAGTTCGATGCGTTACTTGTTGACTTTATGAAGAGGAAAATGTAGTTGAACTTCAGTCAGTACACCGCAACTTGCTGCAAGGCTTTGCTACTGTTGGGTGTTACCGATCCGCATCGATCCTGGGCGACGCGTTATAGTCTGGCGTGGCGTCATGTTCTCCCCGTTGGTCTAGCAATGCCACCACGCGACGATTCTCCATCGAGATCGGTGTATCTGCCACAACCGCCCTTGCAATTTCAGGGAGTCCAGGCGGCAAAGCGGCAATTTCATCGGGCGTCATATCCTCAAAAATGCGAACCACCCCCGTTTGTTGAATGTGTGTCGCATAGGTCTCCATCTGTTCAGGTGTCAATATCGTGCTGAGCGCTGATTCATACCGGCGATAGCCCTCTAGTACCTCGTCATCGTGGACGTGTGATAGGTGTACCAAAGCCTCATATAGGGAACCCATTGCTCTCTCCTTTCGTCTTTTGGCTCTTATGCAGGCAGATTGCTGATGTTGCCGTACTTTCCGTTTGCCCCCTCCTCTCTGTCGCACCCATTCTGCTGAGTGCAGCACGCTTTGAGGAGTGTATATCGAAGCCGAAAGAGGCTCTGCCTATCCCACACTATAGGTTCCAGTCATCAACTTGGCCATATATATGTACACAGAATTTGTGTACATATAGACGAATATTGTTAGTCATTTGAATTGAAGTTGCCTATCGACAGGAGAGAAAAACTCGAGTAGACTCAGCAGGGTGAGCAGAAAGTTTATCCACGAGGACAGGTGTGAATGATAATACCCAACCCACCCAGGAGTGGAACTAACTCCACAACCGCGCCCGTTGCCCAGCAAGTCGCCCATCATTATGATGAACTTGACTCCTTATACCGGGTACTATGGGGTGAGCATCTACACCACGGTCTCTGGCGTAGTGGAAGCGAAAGTACCCCTGAAGCGACCCGCCAACTTGCCACAGAGGTGGCAAATTGTGCTCGCATCCAGCCGGGGCATGCTGTCTGCGATGTCGGCACTGGCTATGGCGGTACGGCACGACTGTTAGCCCACGCCTATGGCGCACAGGTAATCGGGCTGACTCTTTCGCCAGCCCAAGCGCTCTATGCCAGTGCCCAGCCTTCACCGGCTGGTGTGACGGCTCCTCTCTATCTTCAGGCTGATTGGCTTGCAAACCCTCTGCCCGACCAACATTTTGATGCTGTGATTGCCATTGAAAGCACCGAACACATGGCTGATTTGACCCGCTGCTTTGCCGAGGCGTGGCGCGTGTTACGCCCTGGAGGGCGGCTGGTGATCTGTGCTTGGCTGGCGCGGCCCAATGCGACTGTGGATGAAGTGCGCTATCTGTTGGAGCCAATCTGTCGGGAAGGAAGGCTGGCGGGAATGGGCACAGCCGCGGAATATGAAGATACTCTGCAAGCGACGGGCTTTGTGGTGGAGCAAGTGCAAGATTTGAGCGCACAAGTGCAGCGTACCTGGACTGTTGCCATGCAACGTTTGGCGCTTGCCTTGGGCACTGATCTAGAGACGTGGCGCTATCTCTTGAATGCTCATCGCCACGAGCGTATTTTTGCGTGGACAGTGGCGCGGCTTTGGTTGGCCTATCGGGTAGGTGCGCTGCGCTATGGCATCTTCACCGCCCAACGCCCAGCATAGGTAACTGAGTATTCCACACAGAAGGGTTACGGAGTAAAATTGATGGTACAGTTACGGTCTCTTGGCTGGATTTTTCTTAAAATGAAGATGCAATGAGTTTTGCTTTGCAAAGTTCATTATTTATGGCTGAGATTGTTTTTCAATTTGTTTTCGATTGTTTGAGTTTATGACTAAAGATAGCTATACAGAGTTGTTTGTTCAACCAGATTCGATTGCGCGTCGCATCTGGGGTGATGCCGAGGTTGTGCTGCTTGTCTTTGCCGGTGCTGCCGCTGAGTTCGCTTTGAATCGTGCAGTCGATTGGCTCTTTGTCACAGGCGCGCTGCCTGCTGATCCAATTGGTCGCTTCTTCTCCACGGTCACCTATTCGCAAGAAATTGTCTTTGCCGAGCAAGCCCAGGCGGAGAAAACGTTGGGGAAGATCAATGCGATTCACGGAGGCGTTGAGCGAAAGCGGGGCGAGCCTATTCCTGAGTGGGCCTATCGAGATGTTCTTTACATGCTCATTGACTACTCAGAGCGTGCTTTTCAAATGCTTCACCGCCCGCTCATGGCAGAGGAACAAGAAGAACTTTACAATGTCTTCTGGCGCGTCGGCATCGCGATGCACATTCCCGAATTGCCAGAGGATTACAAGAGCTGGCAGCAGGATCGCCAGCGCCATCTTGAGCAAGATTTGACCTTTAGCCCCTACACGGAAAAATTGTACGCTGCGTACCGGCGCGACTTAGGTTTCTGGCGCTATGCCCTGTTGCGGCAAGTTCAGTCTCTTCTCGTGCCAGAAATCGTGCATAAACTGCTCGATCTGCCCAGATTGCAGTGGTTGCGTCCAGCGGTCTTGCTGTATCCCATGCTACGAGGATTCAAGCTTCACTCCCTGACCCAGCGTGCGCTGATTCCACCCCAACATTTTGAAGCAGTCCAGCGTCTAAACTCCCCTTTGTCCATGCAGAACTCTACACATCACGCGCCATAATCTCTGGCTAGCCTCTCGACCTCGTTTCCATTTATCTCGTTTCCATTTATATTGATAGGGTCGAATTATAGGGTGCTGATGCCTACTTGCGCACAGCAACAGACCAACCATCTCGCAGAATACAAAGCGCACAGAGGAGGCCAAAAATAGATGAATCAAACAGAAGAGGGCAATGGAGCGAGTCGTGCTGGCTCCACAATGACGGGGTTGAATTCTACCCAAACCAGCAGCCTACCCTGGACAGTGGGCTGTCTCAATCGTCCGTGGGCGAAATGGTCTTTTGATCAAGCCTTGCAAGCGATCTGGGAGGCAGGTTATAAGACGACGGGACTGCTTACGCGCACAAGCGATGAGCCTTTCATTGGGGCAGAAGCCACACCAGAGTATTTGGCAGGCTTGAAGCAGCGCATTGAGGCAAGCGGATTAAGTGCAAACATGGGTGCGCTGCGCTCGCGTCACAATATCCCGCTTGAAGATTCAATGCGCGATCTACGCAAGCAGATTGACAATGCACACTTTCTGTCGCTTCAATACGTGCTCACATTTGGGGCAGACAATCCCGAAGAATTCGCACACTACTTCCAGGTGATGAGCGATGCCGCGGCTTATGCGGATGAGAAGGGGATTCAACTGGTGATGAAGCCCCACGGTGGCATTAGTGGCACGTCGGATGAAATTTTGCAGGTCATTAAAGCCGTGAATCATCGCAATTTCTCAATTTGGTATGACGCAGGCAATATTATTCATTACACAGGCAAAGACCCCGTTGCCGAAATTGATCCAATTGCTGCACACATCACCGGCTTTTGCGCCAAAGATTGTGCTGAAGCCGGCGGCGACGTGATGCTCCAATTTGGCGAGGGCAAAGTTGATTTCTTGGCTCTCTTCAAGCGGCTAAAAGAGATCGGCTTCAACGGCCCTGTGATGGTCGAATGTTGTAAGGTGGGGCAGACAGCGGAGGGGACAGCAGTTCATGCGCGTGCAAATCGTGAATTTCTCGAAAAGGTTCTCGCGTCGATCTAGGATGCACATGTAAGCAAAGATTTTCGGCATGAATCTGCCTCGAAGTTCGGTCTGTTTATGGACTTCGAGGCAGGTTTTTTAACTCCCTATCTTTCCCACTACCACTCCCACACTTCACCCGACCAGTCGCGCAACACCAGATGATCCTCATCTATGACACTTTCTGGGCCACTTTCTTGGAGAAAGTAGGCAAGTGCGTATTGGGCTGCTTCTTCTGGCTCCAGCTTGGCATTGGGATTTTTGCGTCCACTCATGTAGGAGCGCACCCAACCAGGATGGTAGAGCCGAAAGGTGTAGCCTTCTGGACGCAGATGGTTGAACATGAGCCTGACTGCTATATTGATCGCGCTCTTGGACATGCAATAGCCATACCACGATGTGCGTTCTGCGCGGCTGATGCTACCTGCCTCGGATGAGACAAAGCAGAGGCGTTTGAGGCTGCTCGTCGCCATCAGCGGCAAGAACGCTTCTGTCATACGCAACGGCCCCAGCGCGTTAACATCGTAGAGCCGGTGCATTTCGGCGTAGTCTTGAGGCTCTTCGCCTAATTTACGGGGGCTGGTTGGCGATCCTACCCCCGCATTGTTGATGAGCAAGTCCACGCGCCCTGTGGCTTGGCGCACCGTCTCTGCTGCCGCCTGCACTGTCTCAAGATTGGCTACATCAAGCGGCACACAGGTGAGGGTCTCTGGATTGGCTTCCGCCAGCGCATCAAGCTCCGTCCATTCGGGCATGTATTGTCCGGCAAAGACACGCCACCCCTCGTCCAGCAACCTTGCTGTGATCCCCTGTCCCAAGCCCCGGTCTGCACCAGTGACAACTGCAATACGCTGCATGAAAATTTCTCCTCTTTGTACCTGTTATCTCTTTGTACCTGTTATTATGTAGATGTTAACTAGCAACCTGTGCTGGAATGGTCCAGCAGGTATCTTTGTTGCACGCATTCATCGCTGATTTAGCCCTCCCGTTCAATTGCCACGCTCATCACTACCGTTCAGCCTAAAGTTGTTCAGCTAAAGTTAAAGTGTGCGTTGACGATTGGGCGATTCACCGGGCAAGAATAGACCCACGCAGGAATTGTCTTCTCTGCCACCCAACCTATCATGGCAAGGCTTTTTTTGTCCAACCTCTCTGTACCCAACTTACCCTGTCCAACTTTCAAGAAGTTTGCTGCTGTAGAGCATGCGCCGCAAATTTCCAGAGTTTTTAGCTATAACATATCTATAGCATACCTTGTGTTACATCCTTTTTTTATACCAATCTCTATGGATGACTGCATTGCCTTTGTGTAGTCTGAAGTAACGCTCAAAGCGTCAGCGCAAGGGTGAACCATTGTTGCATCGGTCTCCAACTTTTTCTGACAATGGGGTGGTGGATGGAGGCAATAAAAAGGGATCCACTAGCGCGCTGCTGGGCAAAACAAGATCAGTCACTAGTTAGTCATTAATTGACATCAAATTAAGAGGACAGAGAGACGATTACCGTATAAGTTCCTACTGAATTTTGGAAAGGTTACAACGATGAAAGCCACCTGTTGGATGGGTAAGAAGAATGTGCAAGTGGAAGAGGTTCCAGATCCGAAGATCCTAAATTCGCGCGATGCTATCATACGCGTTACATCAACGGCAATCTGTGGTTCGGATTTACATCTCTTCAACGGCTTTATACCGTCTATGGAGAAGGGCGATATTCTCGGTCATGAGTTCATGGGTGAAGTTGTCGAGTTGGGGAAAGATGTAAAGAACTTGTCTGTTGGCGACCGTGTGGTCGTTCCCTTCCCAATTGCTTGCGGCAACTGTTGGGCCTGCAAGAAAGAGTTGTATTCACTCTGTGAGAACTCAAATCCCAACGCCTGGATGGCAGAAAAGTTGTGGGGCCATTCACCTGCGGGCATCTTTGGCTATTCACACATGCTCGGTGGCTTTGCGGGGGGGCAGGCCGAATATGCACGCGTTCCCTTTGCCGATGTGGGGCCGCTGAAGGTACCAGAAGGCATGGCTGATGAGCAGGCTCTATTCCTTTCCGACATTTTCCCAACAGGCTATATGGCAGCGGAAAATGCTGGTGTTCAGCCAGGTGATATTGTGGCTGTTTGGGGCTGTGGGCCTGTGGGTCAATTTGCCATTGCCAGCGCCTATATGATGGGTGCAGAGCGTGTGATCGCCATTGACCGCTTCCCAACGCGCCTGAACATGGCGCGTGAAAAGGCAGGGGCAGTGACGCTCAATTATGAAGAAGTGGATGTTCTTGAGGCGCTGAAAGAGATGACCGGCGGGCGCGGGCCTGACTCTTGTATCGATGCCGTGGGTATGGAAGCACATGGTCACGGGCTTGAATATGCCTATGACCGTGTGAAGCAGGCAACCATGATGGAGACAGATCGCCCCATTGCCTTGCGCGAGGCAATTCTCGCCTGTCGTCCAGGTGGCACGGTCTCCGTTGCTGGCGTTTATGGTGGGTTTATTGATAAGGTGCCTTTCGGTGCAGTTGTGAACAAAGCGCTCACGATCAAGTCTGGGCAAACTCATGTGCAACGCTACATGAAACCACTGCTTGAACGCATCCAGAAGGGTGATATCGATCCCACCTTTATCATCACCCACACGCTCCAACTTGGAGAGGCCGCGGAAGGCTATGATATGTTTTGCCACAAGGAAGATGATTGCGTCAAGGTTGTTTTGAAGACGTAAAACCGGGCCTTTCTTCGTGATCACGACGGACAATTGCCGTTCAACCTCTCCCACTCTGGGCTAGATAGCCAGAGTGGGAGCAGGTACTCCTATAATTCAATTTTGATCCAGTTTTGATCCAGCTTTGTTACGTCAGTTCAGGTAACACCTTATAACATTTCACTTGTATCACACATAACAACAGACAACGGGTCTCTCTATTGAGGCTCTGTTGGGGAGGGTAAAGCCATGAGCAGTTCCAGTCGCAATGAAAAGAAACACCAGGCAATCATTAAACAGGTGGACAGGCTAGCTTGGCTACTTGATAATTCAATTCGGATACCGATCATCAACTATCGCATTGGTCTTGATGCCATTATTGGTCTAATTCCTGGCTTTGGCGATCTGGCAGGGCTACTAATTTCTAGTGTGATCGTGCTACAGGCAGTTCGGCTTGGTGTGCCTCGGGCAACAGTGACACGTATGCTGTTTAATATCACGCTGGAAGCAACCATCGGCGTGATTCCCATCTTTGGAGACATCTTCGATGCCACTTTCAAGGCTAATACACGCAATATGACGCTGCTGAAGCAGGCAATTGATGATTCGCAGTCGAGTCGCCGTCGCAAGGCTGCAGGCACAAGGGCCATGATCGGGGCAATCGGCGCACTAGTGGGTACTGTGGTGCTCCTCGGAGGAGTTACCCGTGTCCTGTTTAGGTGGGTAACTTCATTTTTTCTCCGAGAGTAGCTAGAGATTGACAGCTTATGGAACTGATACGAGCTATCTCCTAGAGCGATGCCCCGAACATATACCTTCAAGGTATATGTCCAAACGATACATATCCAGTATCGTGTACCGCTGGGATGGTATACCAATTCTTGTATCTGACACCTGTATTCTTATCGGTTGAGAAAATATCCAGTCAGTGAGTAAATGTAAGTAGTAGTGACATACTTCGTATCTTGGCTGTATGTGCAGCCTGTTTCCTAGCTAGAGTTGTTGCTGTTGTGAAGATGTTGTTGTTGTGAAGGTAAAGTGAAAGGAGAACATGATGCTAACGCGATGGGATCCCTTTAGGGAGATGATGAATCTTCGTACCCAAATGGACCGTATGCTCAGTGATTGGCCGAACACGCTAGCTAGCATGAGCGAGGGTGAATTGGGTGGCTTGCAGCGTCTGCCTCTGGATATGAGTGAGAGTGAACAAGCCTACATCGTTCGTGCTTCCATTCCTGGCATCAGTCCAGAGGAGATGGAGATTAGCATTCAGAACAATATTCTGACCATTCGGGGTGAGACCAAGAATGAGGAAGAACGTCAGGGCGAACGTTGGCATTTGCGCGAGCGCCGTACTGGTCAGTTCCAGCGCACGATTACTCTGCCCAACAATGTAGATGCGAATCAGGTAGGAGCCATCTATGAGAATGGCGTGCTCACCCTGAACTTGTCCAAGACCGAAGAGGCCAAGCCACGCAGGATCAACGTGCAACAGGGCAGCCAACAAAGTGCTGGTCAACGAACGATTGAGGGGCAGCGCGGTAATGGTCAGCAACAAAGCGATGGGCAGCGGCAAGGCGAGCAGCAGCAGGAATCTAGCTAGCGCTGATTTCTGTTGCTAGTGGCGTGCTATTTTGCCCCCGAGTCGCTTCACTACCCATTGGATGCCTAGCCGGGGAAACGCATCAAGTGCTTGGGCGTCGAAAGAAGGAAAACTCATCAATTCATCTGTGTTCTTTGTGAGCTAATTCTGAAGTTGAGTGGCAACATGCTCGCTTTACGCACAAGCAGTCTCTCGCGTGAATAGAAGCTCGGAACACAGCACGAATGCCCGAGGAGTTTTTAGTTGCAGCGGCAACTTTGAATGTCGCTCATCTACTGCGTACAGGGAATTGCAGTTAGACAACCTTTCCTACGAAAATATGGCACCTGGCAATGGGCTAGGTGCCATATTTTATGAAACGAATGTGTGGGCGGGTTTTTCTTATTCGACTCTCTTTATCCCATTTGTCGTAATGATCTGTGCCGGGGTTTGACCGATGAACCGCTTTAGCGAGCGGGTCAGATGTGGCTGATCGGCATAGCCAGCTATATCAACGGTATCGAGGATCGATACGCCTTGCTCTAGGAGTGCCACCGCATGGTGAGCGCGTTCAATCTGATGAACAGTGCCATGTGTCAAGCCTGTGGCGCGCAAGAAACGACGCTGCACAGAGCGTAATGAGACTTCTTGCCTTTGCTCTTGCAACACAGCATCTACAATTGGATCACGGACGAGCAGACCTTCACGTATAAGTCTATTGACAAAGATGTCGACATTATCAAAGGTAGGAATTTCCCACGCCGAACCATGAAGCCAGAAAGATTGACTCAGTGCCTCTGGCAGAATTTTAGCTCCATCCACCAGCCTGTTTGGGGGCAAATGGGGCATGAAGGTACCCAACTTAAAAGTAATGCCGAAGAATTCCCCATCTTCAGGGCAGAGTGCTAGTGACGCTTTTGTCTCTGGCCCGCGCATTGCGATGTAAGTCTGACCCTGCAGTTTCTGTACCACCATTTCAGACTGGATTGTCGCAAGCGACGTAAATGTGCCAGCGTCTTCACTTTCCGTGCGCCAGATCGTTTCGACAAAAGGTGAGTCCGATGGTCTATATTCAAAAGTAAAGTGCATGTATATGCCTCCACCCTATAAACGTACTCAATAAACGTACTCAATAAACGTACTCAATAAACTCAGGACTAGCGTACTTAGATCATCAAGTTGTGGGGAAACGCCAAAAGCTCGATTGTATATACCATACAAAATGCCATTGAAGCATCTTGTGATTCAGTAGGAGAAACCTAGTACAGATGGGCGCAAATAGAACAAGGGTTAAGCCAAGAGAGGCTTGCCCTGGTAGGTCCACTTGAAAGGCTTAGCCATAGTGCGGTTGTAGTAGTCAATGAAGGCGAAGACTTTGGCTTTGAGATCGTCTAGAGAGCGAAAAGAGCCACGTCTGAGCAGTTTGCGCGCCCGAAGGGCACCCGGAATGCTGAGCCAAATCTCGATCTGGTTGAGCCAAGAGCAGTGCTTTG
>JBBQIG010000060.1:0-13385 GCA_038324715.1 Anaerolineae bacterium
AACGGCTAGCGTCACGCCATAACAAATTGGCAACAAGAGAAGCAGTGGGGCAACGAAAGGCGGTTTATCCAACAAGGATCGTTGGTAGATTTGCACCAGAAGTTGTCCGATCCCCAAGCCTTCTTGCACCTGCACACTCCCCATCAGGAGATCGCTCCAATAATAAAAGTAGGGAACTAAATTCCCAAACAACGAAATCAATCCCATGCCCCATAGAATCACCACAACGGTCAGGATGATCTTCTTCTTCCAAGGATAGAGCCACAATCCCCAAACCATGAGCAGGAGATAGGGAACGATGGCAGGCAGCAGAAAACGCCCCTGAATAATCGGCACCATGCCTTGATAATAGCTACTCATCACTGCGCCAGCATAAAGCAGCACAGTCCAGAGATAAAGCAGTGCGAGCAAAGAGGGCGCAATTGCAGAGGAGGGCACAATAGGGGTAATCGGGGTACTATGTTGCTCTTTATCTTGCATACGATTTTGCACACGGATGGCCCGCTGAAGCCAAAGATGGCTGAGTAATCGCCCCCAGGCTGCGATGAGGACAAGTGCCATGATCCAATAGAAGCCCGTCACTAGCCAATTCCCTCCGACCTCGCTACCCTTCCACCAGACGACCCAGAAGTGATTGGGGATGCTAACCAAATTGCGGATGAATGTAGCGAAAGAAGGATCTATTGGGCTTAAACGATGTAGTTGCTCGAATGCCGCAAAGCCAGTAAGGTCGCCATAGAGCCACAGGTTACGCACGGCAAGGGATATCCCCAACGGTACGGCGGCGGCAGCAATCCATCCTACCTGCCTTTTCCATCCATAGTCCCTGCGACGCCACCACAACAGGAATAGCAGTGGCACTGCCAACAGCGCGCCGGGCAGCTTGGTCCACGCAGCCAAGCCCAACAACAGTCCCAACAGCAATCCGCTGCGCTTTTGAAAACCCCAGAGAGCAACCTGCGTCAGCACGACAAAGAAGAGTGCGGCCAACACTTCCAACAACCCATCGTTATTGATGCGACTTGTGGCAATGGCTCGTTCTGGGATAGCAACCAGCACAAGTCCAACCCAAAAAGGCAATTGCGGATATTGTGGCAAGAACAATTGCACCGTGCGCCAAAGAGCTACCACTGTAACAAGCGAGAGCAGCACCATGACAATACGCAAGGCATAGACTTTAACCAGCATATCCTGAGGCAATGCGACATAGAGCGGTGTCATCAACAGATAGAAAAGGGGGGGCTGATAGGCTTCGTAGCTATGACCCTCCAGCCCCATAACTTGAGGGTCAGCGGCAGCGGGTGGTCTCCAGTGAAAAGTATCCCAGCGGCGCGTCGCAAAGAGACTGGCAATAATCTCATCTGAAAGATATAGTTCACCCGCAACAGGCAATGCCTGCTCTTCTGCAATATACTGGATATAATGAAGATGTTGGGCTTCGTCGATCAAGCCCCATGGGGGCAAAAAGAGCGCATAGAGTGAACCGTGGATAAATGCCAAAAGCAAAAGCAGCGCCAGGTTAGCCTGCACAGAGCGCACTATCTTTTGATGACCTCTTGCTTGCACGCGACCGGCTGCTGGCACATTAGCCTCTTGCACATAGAACATGGCGGGAGTATAGTGCTTTCCGGCCTTTTGTGCCAATCTACCTTGTCTATCCAAACCATCTACATCAATCATTTACCACAAGCATTTACTATCAAGGATCTACACAGTATCCATAGGGGCTGTAAAAGAAGATTTCTTCTAAAGATGGCACGAAATCAAAACGGAGCAAAAAGTTGACGGGAAGGCGTAGCACCTGGCGTAAATATCTCCAAGCCGGTGGCATTGCGCTGGGTCTACTCCTCTTGGCTCAACAAGCATGGCAAGGGTATGTGGCTCTACAGCAGGCGCAGGCGTGTGTGGTGCGCCCACGCTTTCTGATCATGGCGTTGGGACTCTACGTGGTAGCCTACTTTGTACAAATGGCAGCCTGGGCAATGATCATGCGTTATCTGCACGCCCCCCTCCCTCCTCGCGCTGTCGTAGAGGGTTATGCAATCTCATTCCTGCCCCGCTATATTCCTGGGTCGGTGTGGGGCTATTTAAGCCGCAACGAATGGCTGGCGCAAACTCACGCCGTAAGCTATAGCATATCAACAACAGCATCCTTGGTAGAAGCAGCCATGCTGCTCGTGACTGCCGGGGTGCTTGGCGGGCTTTATTGGTTGCCCGCCCACTATGACCTATCGATCTTGGCAATAGCAGGGTTGGGCATTTTGGCAGCATGGCTCACTTGGCGCATAGTCCCCTGGCTGGTCATAAAAATAAACATCGGGGGCAGGCGCATTGAAATTGACCTGGCACAGGAACACCGTATGAGACTGTGGAGTGCAACCACCGCGCTCTATGTGGGCTTTTGGGTCTTGCAAGGTGCGGCGCTGCTTTTAATTGCACGTACACTCTGTGGTAACTTGGTGCTTGACATTGTTCCTGCCACAGCTTCGTTTGCATTGGCATGGGCAATCGGCTTTCTCATTATCTTCGTGCCGGCTGGACTGGGCGTGCGTGAATGGACACTAAGCGCACTCCTCGTCGCATTTGCCACACTTCAGCCTGGGCAATCCACCCTCATCGCTCTCATCTCACGCCTGGGGCTGATTGGCGCAGAATTACTGATCCTGCTGATTGGCTTTCACGGCAAGATCCAAAAGAGAAAAATTCAAAATGGGCAGATTCAGAGTTGGGGGAGAAAACGTGATTGGAGTGCAAACGATGGATCCCTTGAATAGTCATCCGGCAAATGAAGATGCAGCAAAAGAGAATACGGAAAAAGAAGACGCAACAAAAGAAGGTGCGAGCAGATCAGTGCAGCCTCAACGCCAAAGACCCTTGTTGATCATTCAGATTCCCTGCCTAAACGAGGCCGAAACTTTGCCAGAAGTCTTGGCAGATCTACCGCGTACGCTGCCAGGAGTCGGGCGCATTGAGGTGCTGATTATTGATGATGGCAGCAGCGATGAGACAGTCGAAGTTGCCCGCCGCTATGGTGTCCAACATGTTGTCAGCCACGGCACCAACCGCGGCTTGGCCGCGGCCTTTCAAACGGGCATTGACACAGCGTTGCATCTGGGGGCAGATATCATTGTCAATACCGACGG
The DNA here is from genome assembly GCA_038324715.1 of Anaerolineae bacterium. Taxonomy (GTDB): domain Bacteria; phylum Chloroflexota; class Anaerolineae; order Caldilineales; family Caldilineaceae; genus QEUY01. The sequence goes on from JBBQIG010000060.1 coordinate 3,144, forward strand.
CGACAATCAATATCCTGGGAATCGAATTGGCGATCTAATTGCACCGATCTTGCGCGGGCAAGCCGATTTAGTTGTCGGTGATCGCCAAACGCACACCATCGAACATTTCTCCCCCACCAAACGCCTTCTACAGAAATTGGGCAGTTGGGTGGTAGGAGTGGCGGCAGGAACCCAGGTGCCTGATGCCACCAGCGGCTTCCGCGCCCTTTCGCGCGAAGCCGCCTTGCGCCAAATTGTCATGACGCGCTTTAGCTATACCTTGGAAACGATTATTCAAGCCGGGAAAAAAGGGCTGCGCGTGACTCATGTTCCCATTGTGACCAATCCTACACTGCGCCAATCACGTCTGTTTAAGGGCAATTGGGGCTTTATTCAGCGTCAAGTTCCTACCATCTTACGCATCTACATGCTCTATGAGCCATTGCGTACATTCTTGCTCTTGGCGACACCGAGCCTCTTGGCAGGCGTTTTTCTATTAACACGCTTTCTCTACTTTTACTTCACATTGCAAACCGCATCAGGACGTCATATCCAATCAGTTTTGATTGGTGGCACCTTGATCATTGTCGGCTTTCTAATCGTTGTCGTGGGGATCCTAGCCGACATTAGCGCCACCCAACGCGCACTTTTAGAAGAATTGCTCTACCGACAGCGCAAAGCCGAGATCGAGCGCATTCACCAGAGGTAGAACGCAATGGAGTAGAGCCTATACCCCATATGGGGTATAGGCAAAAGAGCCAAAGTTACACCGTATGGGCTATTGATCCAACCGCCCGAATCCCTATAATGGCAACAGAGCCGTACTGTGAGCGAAAGTACGCTAGGTACATGCAGTACGAGTACAGTAGCAAGCATGGCAGTGTGGATATGTATGTAGTTATGCATGATGTAAAAGATGTAAAGAAGTATCAGGTACACGTCACAAATTAATTCATGGAGAAGAAAATGTTTCCAAAATTCCGAAAGTCAGCAGTCATTGCACTGACCTCGGTGATTGCTCTCTCAACCGTGTTGGCAGCGTCAGCCCAGTCAACCACCCGTAACTTGAGCAGCAACTTCACCCTTGTCAACCTTGCCAGTGGCGCGAATACAGGCCAGATTCAGTATGTTCTCCCCAGCGGCTCCCAATGGCGCGCCCCAGAGAACTTCACAATGAATGCGCTAGGTGATCAGATCATTCGTCGCCAGTACGACGACGCTGACCTGCCCGCCGGTAGTGGTTCAGTTGTGGTGAGCACCGATGGCCCTGTGGGCGCTGTCGTGCAGATTCAAGCTCGTGAGCAAACACCGACCAGCGGCGCTTATGTGGGTGTAAGCGAAGGCGCTGCCCAAGCCAATGTTCCTCTGGTCAGCCGTCGTGGTAACTCTGCAAGTGGTCGCACCAACAGCCAGATCATTATTCAGAATGCCAGCAGCATCCAGATCGATGTTGAAGTACAATTGATCAACAGTGCAGATGGTTCAACCACCTTCACCAAGTCCTTCCCAGACATCAATCCAAATGCGTCTGTGGAATATGACCTGGACACCGAAACCAACGTACCTGAAGGTTGGTTTGGTTCAGCCGCAGTTCGCTCTACCACAACAGGTGGCGAAGTGGCGGTTGTCTCCAACTTCTTCACGGGTGATGATGCCATGCAGACCTTCAATGCCTTCACAAACGTTGGGCGACAATGGTATGCACCGCTCTTTACCTCTCGCCTAGACAACAGCTTGAGCTCACCTATTACCGTCCAGAATGTTAGCGGTGGTTCAATTCCTGCTGGCGCTATCACGTTGAGCTGTACCAAGAACCCCAATGCTCCGGGCCCAGACACAATCAATGCCAGCAATCCAGCTGCGGTTGGCAACACTGCTTCGGTCTTCTTCAATCCTGTGACCGACAACACGAACTTCCCTGATGGCTGGTACGGTTCTTGCATCGTCAACACTGGCAGCTTTGACACAGCCATGTTTGTTCAGTTGCGCTTCGTCACTGGCTCCCGTGCAGGTGCCTATGAAGGTATCTTGGGCACAGGCACCAACCAACGGGTGGTGATTCCTCTGTATGCGAAGCGCCTTGGCAACAGCTTTGCTTCGGCTGTTACCATTCAGAACCTGAATCAGGGTGCTGCCGCAACTGTAAACCTTGAATACAAGGGTGGAACTGGTACGGCTGCTTCCTGCACCCAAACGTTCAACAACGTGAATATTCCAGCCGGTGGTAGCCTCATCCAGAACCATCGTATCGCTGACGGCCCCAACTCGGTGCCACAGCTTGAGGACGGCTGCTTCGGTACACTGACCGTGACCTCCAGCAACCAACCAATTAATGCGTTCGTCCAGTTGGACTTCTTGAACCAGGGTGGCGATGCCTTCATGGCTCACAATGCCTTCACTGTAGCAGTCAACTAAGAAGCGTTTGACTACGGTCAACACTTTCTAGGAACTAAAAATGGGGCAGCCTACGTTAAGTCAACGACAGGCTGCCCCATTTTTTTAACTCGTTTTGACGAATATACTCTTCCGGCAACTGTCTCTTCAAAGGGTTAGAAGAAAGCATTAGAGGGTCTGCCTAGAGCGGATCGGCAATCTTTGTCCAGAAGGAATATCTTGTTAAAATGTCTTGCTAGCACAATTGATAGCAATGAAAACCCATTAGAAAGACAGACACCTGTAGATTGGGAGTTACTATGAGTGAACAGACAAAGAAGAGTAAGCATACAAAGAAGAACTTGAATCACTGGGGACGTGCGGCGCTCTTGATGGCGTTGGTCGTTCTTTTGGCAGCATGCGGTGGCAGCGCAGTCGAACCAGAACCGACAGCAGCCCCCAGTGCAACCGAAACAACCGCAACAACAGAACCGGCTCAGGAAGTGCAGTCTGAGGTGCAATCTGAGTCGCCCCTTAATGCACCAGAATCCCCATTGGATCAACCAGAATCGCCCTTGACAACTGAATCTACAGAGGCAGAAGTAGAAGCAGCAGTAGCAATTCCACAATCAAGGGATGAGGCACAGGCATTGGTAGCGTCTACAGCGCCCCCCAGTGCAGAAGACGGCTTTGGCAGCATCAGCGGGCTGCTCTTCTCCCATAACCTTGAAGCAATTGTTCCTGGCACGCAATTCTACCTAACGCCAGCCGATGAGGTAGATGGAGACTTTGTACCACCCGCAGTCTACTTTGGGCCACGGGAGAATGGGGAAGATGTCTACGGCTTTTCCAATGAAGCTGGTCTGGTGGCGCTAGACAACATACCGCCAGGCAACTATTACCTGGCGGTGTGGACTGTCTATAATTGGCTATTAGCCTATAGCGATCCAGACGCGAGTTCACCGATGCTGGTTACCATTGAAGAGGGTGACGAGTTAAATTTGGAGATGCTTTACGTTGATTGGCCGTAAGGCTAATTCCCATAAGCATTTGGTAGAGCCGTAAGGCCCACAGGGTAGCTGCCAGCGTTATTTACCTTTGCGTTGGCGGTTACCACCCATCCCCCCCAAAAGCATTTGGCGCAAAAAGCCCGCAGATTCGGGGTTGGTTGTAGCGCCAGGAGCCTCTTCCCAATTCTTCAGCATAGCTTGACCCTCCCAAACGCCGCGCTCGACCACCGCATCCTCCAACGCCGTCAGCAGCGGATGTGCGGCACTTTCCTCGTTCTTGCCCTTGGCATCTTTCGCTTGCGCAACAGGGGCATTACTCGCCTCATTCCCGCCGATTTCACTCTCTAAAAGCGTCTGCCATTCAGCCAACTCCTGGCGCAACTGACGCAACTTCAAGGCAACATTTTGCTTGTTCGCCTGGAGTGCCGCAAAAAGACCCGCGGCATCGCTGCCCATCTCCGTTGCACTGGCAAAAGGTTGCCCAGCCAAACGACGCGCCTCACGCCAGCCAGCGCCGCTCGCGCTCGCACGCATCAGCGCGGCGGCAAGCAGTTTGGGCAGATGCTCCACGCCCGCCATTACACCATCATGTTCGTGGGCATCCACAAAGAGAGGCGTAGCCCCCACCCGTTCCACAAAGTCACTCGCCAGTTGCACCGCAGAGGATTCTGTCTTCACCCCTGCCGCCAGCGCAAAGACCACCTTTTCAAAGAGATCGGCGCGCGCAACGGGTGAAGTTCCAATCCCCGTCACCACAGGATGACCTGCCACGAAATGCACGCCTTCTGGCAAATGTTTCTCGGCAACCTCAATGGCAGGTTGCAGCAAGCTCCCAATCGCAAAGATCAGGCTACCCGGCTTTAACTCCTCCGCCAAGAGTGGTAACAACTCGGACAACTCGTTCAGTGGCACTGCCACAACAATCAACTCCGCCCCTTCACAGGCGCGAAAAAGATTCCACTCGGTGCGCTGCACTGCACCCAGCTTACGCATCTCTTGAGAAACTTCTGGCCGTTTATCATGGCCCACAATCTCAAAATTGCCCACCTCGCGCTGCAAGGCCAAGCCCATGCTGGCACCATTTAGCCCCAACCCAATAATGGTAATAATCGGCTTTGTCATCTTTGCTCCTACTCGTCCAATATTTCCAATTCAACCATTCCATATGAATCACCATCGATAGGAGTACCCCCTTCCTCGGAGCTTGAAGCTCCAAGGAAGGTTTCCATGCGGCTGGAGGACTCACCGCCTCATCAGCTAACTAGATTCTCTCTTAATTTTCAGCATCGGCACGCTGCAAAGCCACAAGCAAGCGACGCATTTTCCCTGTCACAGAAATCTCTTTCAAAGTGACATCAGCCGCCGACGTCTGATGTTGAGCAATGAGCCAACAACTTAAAGGAGTACACCCTGCTTCAGCCGCCCATAGCGCTCCAATCGCAGCATGTTCGCGCTGGACATAGAGGGCATAACGCCACCCTTGCGACGCGCTTGGCGCAGCCCAGCGCGTGGCTAAGATGGGCAGAAACGCATCGAGTAGTACCAGAGGCCCACGCAGCCATAAACCGAGCTTGACCCCACCTTGCTCCGCGGCAACTTTGCCACAATCATGCAGCAATGCCGCCACAGCCAAATCCAGCTCTTGTTGGCCCGCAGCCCAAAGCGTATCAAGCACATTCAAACTGTGACGCTGGGCATCCACAGGCATCGCCGCAAACAAAGGCACTGCCGGCGTTGGCAACACCCTGCGCACGCGCTGCCAATCGTCCGCGGTCACTGTGGCGCGCAGCCCCCGCCAAAATTGCCCCACTCGATAGAGAGCTTGCGTCCACATAGGAATACATTTATTCAGGAAGACATTAGAATGCAGATACGAAGTACGAGGCTTGATCCAGACAATCACCTTAAGCACAAGCCCCACCCAGGCTGCACACCAAGAGCCGGGTAATCGCACCTGCAGGGCCACGAATCACAGCAGGTGCTAAAAAGATTACCGCCATCAACAACAGAAATCCATAGCGGCTCAATTGCATCTGAAGTTGAAGATTGTCCCCTGGTAGCAGCGCAAAAAGCACATGAGAACCATCCAGCGGTGGGATGGGGATCAGATTAAAGACAAAGAGCAATACATTGATCTGGATGAAGAAAAACAGAAAGTTGAGCATAAATTCGTTTTCTGTAATTGCACCCACACGCAGCAGTAACGCACCCACAATTGCTAGCAAAAGATTGCTTAGTGGCCCTGCCAACGATACGATGATCGAGCCAAGTTTGCGGTCGATTGTAATGTTGCGCGGATTCCACTGCACGGGCTTGGCCCAACCAAAACCAACCATTGCAATCAGGATCGCACCCATTATATCAATGTGAACAAGGGGATTTAAGGTATAGCGTCCTTGTAACCGCGGCGTATTATCGCCAAGATAGACAGCTGCCGCGGCATGGGCATACTCATGGAAGGGAAGTGCCACAAAGATAATGGTCGCCAAAGCCAACAGACGTGATGGATTAAAGAGACCACTACCTTGTATGATGCCCACAGTTAGGTAGTAGAGAACTAATGCGCCGATTACGGCGATAACAATTTGCTGGTTACGCGTCAATGTGGCCCAGCGTTGGCCCATGGAACCAAAATTCATTCAGTTAACGTTCCTTCTGAAAGCGAGCGGCCTCTGGCACAATTGCAGAGAGCTCACATCGAATCAAGTTGAAGATTGGAGAAGTATAGCACGTTTTCCAGTGGATTCAGTAATCTATCTGGCTTAACCCATCTCTGAAATTGCCAATCTACCCCAGCCCAGACTATGATCCAAATCTATGAGTGTTCAGCCTAACCCTACAAATTTTTCCCCTGCAAATTCTTTACCACCCACCCAGCGCGCTTGGCATCGCCAACCCCGCCTGCGGCTCATCATCCTGCTACTCTTTGTGGTGGTGCTTGCCGCCTCCTTTTATCTCATCCAACTGCGCCGCAACAGCGTTCCCCTCGGGCCTCAGCGCACGGTGGAGACCATCAACCCCAAAGTGGGCATCCACACGCGGCTAACCGACGAGGTGGAGCCGTGGAAGATCAAACGTACGCTGGAGATGGTGCGCGAGATGGGTTCCCCTTGGATTGTTGAGTACTTCCCGTGGGCCTATGTGGAGGCAGAGCCTGGACGTTTTGACTGGGCACACACTGACCTCGTCATTGACCACGCCGAGCGTCAGGGCATTGAGGTAATCGCACGCTTGGGCTTTGTCCCTGGCTGGGCACGCCCAGCCGAAAGTTCGCCCCTCTATCTGGACGAGGATCGCTTTGCCGATTTTGGCGCGTATGCCGCCGAATTTGCCACACGCTATGCAGGACGCGTGCGCTATATCATCATCTGGAACGAACCTAACTTGGCGCTGGAATGGGGCTATGCCGAAGTGGACCCAGCCAAGTATGTCACCATGCTCAAAACGGTCTACCCGATGATCAAAGCGGCAAATCCCGAGGTGCAGGTCTTAGCCGGAGCCTTAGCGCCCACACTGGCCCCACCAGGCAGCCCAGATGGCATGAATGACCTTGATTACCTGGAAACAATGTATGATCTGGGTGCGGCAGATTTCTTTGACATACTCTCAATTCACGCCTATGGCTGGTATTCAGATCCAAATGAACCCGCCGATCCCGGAGTGGTTAACTTCCGGCGCTCAGAATTGCTGCGCGCAATCATGGTGGCACATGGTGACGAGGAAAAGCACGCCATGATCACCGAAGGGGGGTGGAATGACCACCCGCGCTGGACGCGCGCCGTGCGCCCTGGTCAGCGCATCGACTATACCCTGCGTGCCTATCAAGTGGCGCAAGAAGAATGGCCTTGGATGGATGCCGTCGCACTTTGGGCCTTTCGTTATCCGTGGGATGCCAAGAGCTATCAGGATTACTTTACCTTTGTGCGTACTGATTTTGAACCCAAACCCATCTACGAAGAACTCCAACGCTATACGCAAGGTGAGTTGGCGCAAGACGAGTTACCCCTTGAGAATGCGTTAAATCAGCCGCAACCCGTTCAGGGAGAGCAACCATGAGCGCCCGTTTGCGCTGGATGGTGGGCGTGGCATTGCTGCTTGTGGTCGCTGTTGCGCTGCTCATTTGGCTGCGCGGGCCAGAATCCACACGGTTGATCACACGACTCTTTAGCCGCCAAGACGCAACCTGGGCCGAAATGCAAGCGCGCGGCAGTTGGCGCGTGGGGCTAGATCCCAGTTTCCCCCCCTTTGAATGGCTAGACGATGCAGGCGTGCCCGTCGGCTATGACTTAGATTTGGCGCGTGCGATTGCGGCGGAGTGGGGCATGGAGACCGAGATTGTCCCCATTGGCTATGACAGCTTGGTGGATGCGTTGCAAGCGGGGCGCATTGACAGCGTAGTCAGCGCATTGCCCTATGACCCGCGCGCCACGCGTGACATTGCCTTTTCCTCGCCATACTTTGATGCAGGGGTGCGCTTGGCGGTGCGGGTGGATTCAACCATCACCTCGACAGTGGGCTTAATCGGGGGACAGGTGGCGGTGGAATGGGGCAGCATGGGCGATATGGTCGGACGGCGCATCCAGCGCGAAGGGGTGGCAATGGAGTTAATGCCCTATGCCACACCCACAGAAGCCGTTGACGCCCTGCTCAATGATCCCGCCATTGATGCACTTTTGCTCGACCATGTAAGTTTGCGCGAAGCACAGGGACAAGGAGCCAACATCATCGCAGTTGGCCCTTCCCTAGAAAGTAACCCCTATGTCATTGCCATGCCCCTACGCGCCTATGACTTGCAAGAGCGCGTTGCCGCCACCCTCACGCAACTTGCCAACGATGGCACATTGGCAGCGCTTGAAGAGCGCTGGTTTGGCCCGTTGCCAGCGGGGATTGAACCCTAACAGATTATGAAATAAAGCCTTATAACCCTGGGGTTAGGATACTTAGCGCTGAGAGGTGGAGAGAAAAGACTTTAGAAGAACAAGAGACTTTTGCGGCTTATCCTGAAAATAATCAACAAATTCGTCAACATCGGTCAACTCGTTAAAGCCTTCTCTTTGGGTCATGTCGGCGCGTTTGATCTGATGGTAGCCCATAGACCAGTCGGGAAATCCACGTTCAGGCACATCTCCTTCTAATAACTTGATAATGCGACAATGTCGCTTATCTTGAGAAACACGTGCAAAGACCTTTCGGACTGCTGTTTCTTCGCCTTCCAACACCTGAATAAAGGCACCTTCGTAATAGAGCAGCATACCGGTAATACCCACTTGGATATTATTCCTGCGCGACGCTGTCAAAATATCATCCAACTCTGCGTCACTCAACAAATGTGAACTGGCACTGACATAAACAAATGAAAAGATTGGCTCAATTGGGGTTGAAGCTGGGTACATAGTCAAAACTTTCTCTCCAAAGTCTAAGCTTACAGACACGGGATAGCAAGCGGATTATTTTGTCAAGGAAGCTGGAATTAACCAAACTAGAACTATAGTATTGGCAGCGATGCCTTGCCAATAGACCGGAACAGATGCTTATTACACAAGAAAAAAGTCTTGTGTAAAGTTATCAAGAGATAAGATCTCCTTAGCAATGCTATAATATCTCTACCCATTTGATAAATTTGTGCATGAGTAGAACGCACTTTTAACGCTCACTGGCCTGCGATTGGTCAGCAAAAACATCATCACAATGACCAAAGAAAGGATCGTGTGGCGTGTCACCCATTGCTCCCCTACCACCCGAAGCACTTTATCAATCCTGTACCCTGAATGAGCTTGATTTTGACACAACGGATGAGCTAGATGTCGAGGTCGAATTTATTGGTCAAGACCGCGCGGTCAAAGCCATAGAGCTAGGCATCACCATTCAACGCCAGGGCTACAACATTTTTGCCCTTGGGCCTACCGGAACAGGCAAACATGCCTTGGTGCGGCGCATGGTCGAGACACGCGCCGCCACCGAACCGCCGCCCGAAGATTGGTGCTACGTCAACAACTTCCAACAACCCTACATTCCGCGCGCCCTGCGACTTCCTGCGGGTACAGGCAAAGAGCTTCAGCGCGATATGGATCGCTTGATCGAAGAGTTACGCACGGGGCTCTCTTCCGCCTTTGAAAGCGAAGAATACCAGACGCGCCACAGGGTGTTGCAAACAGAGTTTAACGAACGACAACAAGAGAGCCTCAAGAGTATTCAAGATCAGGCACGCGAACGTGGCGTAACATTGCTACGCACCCCGTCAGGACTCGCCTTTGCTCCGTTACGTGAGGGGGAAGTGATTGCGCCTGAAGAATTTCAGAAGCTTCCCGAAGAAGAACGCGAGAAGGTGCAAAAAGAGATAGAGGCATTACAAGAAGAGCTCCAAAAAGTTATGCTCCAAGTGCCACGCTGGGAACGTGAGTTTCGGGCACGCTTGCGCGAACTCAACGACGAGGTTACGACTCTTGTTGTCAACGACGTGGTTGATGATCTGCTGAAAAAGTATGAGCAGTTGCCCAGTGTGATAGAGTATCTGAAAACGGTGCAACAAGATGTGGGAGAGCATTTAGAGGACTTTTTGAAGGATGCTACTGAAACCGATCCAAGCGAGGCAGGAGCCAGTAGAGCGCCAGAACTACCTGTTCCTGGGGCATTCAACAAAACGCCAGCCCTGCGTCGCTATCAGGTTAACGTACTGGTAGACGCCAGTGGTCACACAGGTGCGCCCGTCATCTATGAGACCAATCCTTCTTACTTCAACCTCGTCGGGCGCGTGGAGCAGATGGCGATGATGGGTGCGCTCATCACCGATTTCACCCTGATTAAACCGGGAGCGCTGCATCGTGCCAATGGCGGCTATCTGCTCTTGGATGCCGACAAAGTGCTGACCAGCCCCTATTCT